>NZ_JANJFJ010000005.1:0-33580 GCF_024626565.1 Microbacterium sp. zg.Y909 | reverse complement strand
GTACCCCCTCCGCGGCTTACCACCCCCCCCCCGCCGGGCGGGGGCCGACTCCCCCCCCCCGCGACATTTGATAATTGATATGAGCCTGATATGGTGTGCGTGTACACCGATGTACAGACCGCGAGGAGGTCGAGATGAGGCCAGTGTTCTCGAGAGTCCTCTCTCTCCTGACGGTGCTTCTCTTGGTCACGCTGGCTATCAGCTTCATGGTGGATCAGCTCCCGGGAGACCCTGCCCGCGCAATCCTCGGTGAGGACGCGACGCTCGCTCAAGTCGAGATCCTGCGACAGCAGTTGAAGCTGGATGACCCCTTCCTGGTCCGCTACGCCGAGTGGCTGGGGGGTGCTCTGAGCGGAGACTTCGGAACCTCCATCCGCACGCAGGAGAACGCCGGCCAGGCGATCCTCGTGCGGGCCCCGGTCTCCATCCAACTGATGATCATGGCGCAGATCCTCGCCATCGTTCTGGCCATCCCACTGGCCGTCTACAGCGCCTTCCGCCCGGGGCGCGCGCTGGACCGGTCGTCGGCGGCTCTGGCCTTCGCGAGCATCTCGGTCGCGCCGTTCGTCACGGCCCTCGTGCTGATCCTGGTGTTCGCCGTCTGGTGGCCGATACTCCCGACTTCGGGGTTCGTGCCGATCGACCAGGATCTCGGGGCGAATCTGCGCAGCATGATCCTGCCCGCATGTGCGCTGGCGCTGGTGCCGTTCGGTGTCTACCAGCGCGTTCTGCGCAGCGACATGGGCACCACGCTCGGTGAGGACTTCATCCTGGCGGCGCGGGCAAAGGGCATGCGCCCGCGCAACCTGATCTGGCGCCAGGCGCTGCGCCCATCGAGCCTCGGCTTCCTCACCCTGGCCGGCCTGAACATGGCGGCACTCATCGGCGGATCGGTGGTCATCGAGATGATCTTCGCGCTCCCCGGCCTCGGCCAGCTGATGGCCCTCTCCATCTCGTCGCGCGACATCGTGGTCATGCAGGCGCTCGTCCTGCTCATCGCTCTCGTCTACATCGTGATCAACCTCTGCATCGACCTGTTGTACCGATTCGTGGACCCGCGGGTGACGCATGCGCGCTGACACTGCTCTGGTGAAGATCTCTCCGACGGTCCGTCGCCGCCGTCGCATGGGTCCCCTCGTTGCGTTCAGCATCGTCTGGCTGGCACTCGTCGCGCTGGCCGCCCTCACCGCATTGGTCGTGCCGATGAATGGGAACTCCTCGGACACTTCTGCGATCGCAAAGGGTCCGTCGATGGCCCACCTGCTGGGAACGGATCAGCTGGGCCGTGACATCCTCACGCGACTGATGCAGGGAGCAGCCAACACCGCAACCGTGGTCGTCGGGGCGGCAGTCCTGGCCATCCTCATCGGGGTGACGGCGGGTATCGTCTCCGGGTACAAGAGAGGTGTCCCGGAGCGGACACTGAGCATTCTGTCCGACGCTGTGTTGGCCTTTCCGACCCTCGTCCTGGTCATGGTTCTGGTCGCTCTCTACGGTGCGTCCGCCGCTGTTCTCGTGGTCGGACTCGGGATCGCGATGTCCCCGACCTTCCTGCGCCTGGCGCGGGCGGGCACACTGACCTTCCGATCACGCGAGTTCGTCACGGCCTCCATCGTTCTGGGCGTCCCGCCTGGCCGGGTGATGCGTCGCGACATCCTTCCCAACATCTTCCCCGCGGTTCTCGCCTACTCCTTCGTGGTCATGGGGATCCTGGCGATCGCGGAGGGTTCGCTGAGTTACCTGGGCTTCGGCATCCCTTCTGCGGAGCCGAGCTGGGGCAACATGATCGCTTCCGGCAGAACGGTGATGGTGGCCGCCCCGCACGTGGTGCTCATCCCTTCGCTCGTCCTGTTCCTGACGGTCATGTCGCTGAACCTCGTGGGCGAGTACCTGCAGCAGCGGCGTTCTGTGGTGAGAGTGACGGTGGGCGGATGAGTGAGCAGCCACTAGTCGTGGTGGATGGACTCGAAATGGTGTTCCACGTCGGCGACAAGTCCATCCGACCGCTGACCGGAATCAGCCTCACCGTGCAGCGGGACGAGACGATCGGCATCGTCGGCGAATCGGGTTCGGGGAAGTCTGTGCTCGTGCGCACCATCATGGGCCTGATCGGCGAGGGGCGATCCTCCGAGCGGCGGGGTACGATCCACTTCGCCGAGGTGGAGATCACCGCACTGTCCGAGAAGGAACTGCGCGAACTCTGGGGTAAGCGGATCGGCATGATCCTGCAGGACCCGATGAGCAGTCTCAACCCCGTGCGCAAGATCGGTGCGCAGCTCATCGAGACGATCCGCCTGCACCACGGATCGACGCGCGGCGATGCCCGCAGACGCGCGATCGAACTGCTCACCGAGGTTGGGCTCCCCGATCCGGAGAGCCGCCTGAGCATGTATCCCTACGAGCTCTCCGGCGGCCAGCGGCAGCGCGTCATGATCGCGATTGCGCTCGCCGGCGAGATCGAACTGCTCATCGCCGACGAGCCGACCACGGCGCTGGACGTCTCGATCCAGAACCAGATCCTCAACCTTCTCGCGCGGCGCCGGGAGGCGCGAGGGATGTCGATGCTTCTGGTCACGCATGATCTCGCCGTTGCCGCTGGTCGCACCGACCGCATCATCGTGATGTACGCGGGAGAGATCGTCGAATCGGCGCCTACGGTGGAACTCTTCGAGAACGTCCGCATGCCGTACACGCGGGCGTTGCTGGACGCCAGTCCGCGCCTGAGCGCCCCATCCCGCACGCCGGTGTCGGGGATCCGCGGTCTGCCTCCGTCGCTGGCGGCTGTCCCCGAGGGATGCCGCTTCGCGGCGCGGTGCCGGTTCGTGCAGGACAAATGCCGCGAGGAGCACCCGCCGCTCGAAGCTGATCCGGATGGCCATCTCTACCGGTGCTGGTTTCCCCTCGGCGAAGTGCGGGAGGCGCGATGACGACCGACGCGATCGAGGCGACCGAGGTGGAACGGCATGCGCTCCGCGTGCGAGGCCTGGCGGTGACCTACCAGACCCCCCGCGGCCCGATGAAGGCCGTCGAAGACGTGACGTTCGACCTCGCCTACCGGCAGACGCTGGGCATCGTCGGCGAGTCGGGCTGCGGCAAGTCCTCCCTCGCACGTGCAATCCTCCAGCTGCCCCGACCCAGCGAGGGCGAGGTGTACTTCGAGGACGTCGATCTGACGACGCTCTCCGGGCGTCGGCTGCGAGCGGTGCGCCCGAAGCTGCAGATGGTCTTCCAGGAGCCCATCTCGTCACTGAACCCCCGGCACACCATCCGCCAGAGCGTAGGTGAGCCGTTGCGGCTCGCGGGCGTCGGCGGCGCTGAAGCGAATCGCCGCATCGACGAGATGCTCGGCAACGTCGGGCTGGAACCGAAGATGCACGGGGACGCGCGACCGGCGCAGCTGTCGGGCGGGCAATGCCAGCGGGCGGCCATCGCGCGCGCGCTCCTGTCGGGCGCCCGGGTGCTCGTCTGCGACGAGGCCGTCTCCGCCCTGGACGTGTCTCTTCGAGCGACAGTGCTCAACGTGATCATGGAGTTACAGCGGGAACTGGGCTTCGCCGTGCTGTTCATCGGTCACGATCTCGCCGTCGTTAAGAACGTCTCCGACCGGGTGATGGTCATGTATCTGGGCAAGGTCGCCGAGCTGGGCCCGTCTGACGCGCTCTACGAAGCGCCCCTGCACCCGTACACCGCGGCGCTTTTGGCCGTCGTGCCCGAACCCGATGCGCGGGCAGCCCTGCCTGGGGCGATCCTGGCCGGTGAGATCCCCTCGCCGCGCAATCCTCCCAGTGGTTGCCGCTTCCGCACGCGGTGTCCGTTGGCGCAGGAACGCTGCGCGCAGGAGGTCCCCGCGCTGCGAGAGGTGCTGCCGGGTCGCGAGGTGGCCTGCCACTTCCCCTTGAACGTCTCACCCGTGGGTGGCCCCGCGATGAGCGCCTCCCAGACTGCAAGCGAAGGAGATTAGATGGATTTCGCACTGAAGCGAGAAGACCGCGAGTATCTCGACGAGTTCCGCGAGTATCTCGACGGCCTCGTCGCCGAGGGATTCTACGACGATCCCGGCGTGATCGGTCCGGACCACTCGATGCTCGAGGAGGACATCGCGGAGCGCCGGGCCTTCATCCGCCGACTGGGTCAGGACGGGCGACTCGGCATCTCCTGGCCGGTCGAGTACGGGGGCAAGGATGCCACCGGCATCCAGCAGTGGATGGTCATGGACGAGCTCTCACGCCGTCAGTTCCCCAGCATGATGCTCGGAGTGGCGATGATCGGACCCACCCTGCTGCGTATCGGCTCGGAGGAGCAGAAGAAGGCGTACCTGCCGAAGCTCCTCACCGGTGAATACGAGTTCTGCCTCGGGTACTCCGAGCCGGGTGCGGGCACGGACCTCGCGAACCTGCAGACCCGGGCCGTACGCGATGGCGACGACTATGTCATCAACGGGCAGAAGATCTACACCACGGCGGCTCAGTACGCGACGCATGTCTGGCTGACGGTGCGCACCGGCGCACCGGACTCGCGACACCGCGGTGTCACCGTCGTCATCGTGCCGCTGGACACTCCCGGTATCACGGTGCGCCCACTGATCACCGGTGCCGACTATCGCACCAACGAGGTCTTCTACGACAACGTGCGCGTCCCTGTTGCCAACCGCGTCGGTGAGGAGAACGAGGGCTGGAAGGTCATCGGGATGGCGCTCGACTTCGAGCGTGCGCCCACCGCCAACAGGCTGGTGCGCGAGTTCGGAGAGCTCGCCGAGTGGGCGATGCATCGCGATGAGGACGGGACGCGGCCGGCCGATGATCCGCTGGTGCGTGCAGAGCTGGGCAAGCTCGCCACGCGGCTCGACGTCGCGCGACTGTTCTCGCTGGGCATCGCCGGCATGATCTCCAACGGCCAGGTCCCCAATGCAGAGGGTTCGATGGCCAAGGTGTGGAACACCGACTACGGCCAGCTCGTCACCGGCACGGCCATCTCGCTCATGGGCGCGGACGGTGCCGTCGGCGTGAATGAGGCGGATGCGCCGCTGCGGGGCGTGCTCGAGATCAACTACCGCGAGTCGACCGTGTACCGCTTCGCCGCGGGAACGAACGAAGTGCAGCGGGACATCATCGCACAGCGCGGGCTGGGCCTGCCGCGGAACCGGAGGTAGGACGACATGGACCTTTCGCTCTCGGAAGAGCAGCGGACGCTGCGGGAGCTCGTCGACGACATCCTCGCCGAGCACGCACCTCCGGAGAAGGTGTCGGAGATCCTCTCCGGCGCGGATGGCTATCCCCGCGCCGCGCAGGAAGCACTCCACGAGGCGGGCATGACGACGATCGGGCTCGAGGACGACGAGGATGCCACGCTCGTCGAACTGGGCATCATCCTCACCGAACTCGGATACTTCGCCTATACCGGGCCCTTCCTCGCTTCGGCGATCGCGGGGGTCATCGCGCGCCGCGCCCTGGGAGAGGCCGGAGCCGGACTCGTGGACGCGGTACGTGACGGCGCTGTTGCGACCCTCGCTGACTTGTCCTCGATCCGACGCAGCGGGTCGGCCGTCTCGGGCAGGGCCGGTGGCGTCGAGTGGGCCGACGGAGCGGAGCACATTCTGCTCGCAGCCCCTCATCGCGACGGTGTGGGCCTGTGGATCGTCACACCGCAGACCACAGGTGTGCGGATCGTCGCTCAGCGGATGATGGACGGCACCCGTGCCGGCGCGGTGATCTTGGAGAACGCCGAACTGGGTGAGCCGCTTGCAGAGCTGACGGGCGCTCAGTGGCGCGAGAATCAGCACCTCATGCGGCTGCTGCGGGCTGCCGACCTCGTGGGAGTGATCCGCCGCGTGCAGGAGATGACGACGGCCCACGTGCTGCAGCGCGAGCAGTTCGGAAAGCCGATCGGGCAATTCCAGGCGGTGCAGCATCATCTGGCGAACATGGCCATCGATCAGGAGGCGGCGCGGAACCTCGTCAATCACGCGCTGTGGCGTTATGCGGAGGGCGAGCCTTTCGAGCGCCAGGCGGCCGAGGCCGGCTGGTTCCTCGGCGACGCGGCAGTGCGCGCCACGCAGACGGCGAACCAGCTGCACGGCGGCATCGGATTCATGAAGGAGTACCACTTGCATCACTTCCACAACAGATCCGCCACTCAGCGCGGCCGCATGGGGCCTGAGGGGGTGCGGCTGGCGCAACTCGGCGATGTCGTCGTCGAGGCGCTGGACCGCGGCTTCCAGGAGGAATTCGTCGACTGGCCGGTGCGATGAAGGGCGCAGGGCAGGGCAGGGTCGCGGGCAAGCGTGCGCTGGTGGTCGGCGGAGCCGGTGCCATCGGCTCGGGGATCGTGGAGAAGCTGCTCGAGGAGGGTGCGACCGTTGTCGTCGGAGACTTCAACCGCGAATCGCTGGACATCTTCACGTCGTCCCTCGGCAATGATGCCGTCTCCGGAGTAGTCGTCGACATCACGGATCAGGCCAGCGTGACCGACGCGGTCACCGCCGCGGTGGAGAACCTCGGGGGCGGAATCGACATCCTCGTCAACGCCACCGGCATCAGCCATCAAGGCACCACTTTCGATGAGGAGACCGTCGAGGGGTGGAATCGCGTCCTCGCGGTCAATCTCACGGGGGCGTTCGTGCTCATCAAGGCGGCTGTCGCGCACATGGGGGCGGGCGCCGCATACGTGATGATCTCATCGACGGGTGCCGTTCGCGGCTTGCCGCTGAACCTCGCCTACGGGGCCAGCAAGGGCGGTATGGCAAACTACACGCAGGGCCTCGCCACCGCCCTGGCACCCCGCGGCATCCGTGTCAATACGGTGGGGCCCGGTCTCATGGAGCACCCGGTGCGCAATGGCGCGGTTTCCACCGAAGTGCGCGTGGGGCGTGACGATGTCGTCCCCCTGGGGCGGCTGGGTACGGGACGCGACATCGGGAACGTCGTCTGCTTCCTCGCGAGCGACGAGGCCTCCTGGGTGACCGGTCAGAGTGTCTATGTGGATGGAGGGTCACTCGCCCGCTGAGGCGCGTGGCCATGATCGAGGGAGATCGTCGAAGATGACTGAGAACACCGTTGCAGAGCAGGCCCCGGAGTGGAGCCCGGAACGCTCCAAGGACGACCGCATCGCGCCGCCGCCGCATTACGTAGACATCCAGCGCAGCAGCGAGCCGATGCGACGCGTGCGGATCTGGGACGGCAGCGAGCCGTGGCTGGTGACCAAGTACGAGGAATACCGGCAGGTCGCGGCCGACGACAAGCGGTTCAGCGCAGACAAGGCGCGTCCGGGCTTCCCACTGAAGAATGCGGGCTACGTCTCGAAGAACCGCTCGTTCCTGCAGATGGATGATCCGGAGCACCTGCCGTATCGCCGCATGTGGGCGAAGCACCTGTCGGCCCCGCGGATGGAGGCGCTGCGTCCGCGCTTCCAGGAGATCGTCGACGAGGCGCTGGATCGGATGCTTGCGGGGCCGAACCCGACGGACCTCGTCGAAGCATTCGCGCTTCCGGTGCCGGCACTCATTCTCGGCGAGGTCTTCGGAATCCCCGCCGCAGACCGCGAGCGATTCCTCGATCTGGCCTCGACAATGTCGTCGTCTTCATCGACGTCAGAAGACACCGCGAACGCCATGAAGGAGCTGCTGGAGTACTCCGAGGAGCTCATCTCCTTGAAGGAGTCGGAGCCGCACGACGACCTCGTCTCGCGGTTCCTCGAAGACGGTGTCGGTGGCGGCGTGATGACCCGACAGGAGCTCGTGAACTCCGTCGTGGGGCTGGTCACCGCCGCGCACGATACGTCGCTGTCGCTCATCGCGCTGGGCACTCTCGCTCTGTTGCGCAACCCCGACCAGCTGCAGGCGCTCATCGACAACAGCGACGACCCCAAATTCGTCGCGAACGCGACCGAGGAGCTGCTGCGCTACATCGCACCGACCCAGACCGGACGTCGGCGCATCGCGGTCGTGGACACCGAGCTGGGCGGGCATCAGATCAAGGCCGGCGATGGGCTGATCGCGCTGGACAACGTGTCTTCGCGAGACCCCGACAAGTTTCCGGATCCCGACCGGCTCGACCTGACGCGTCCCGAAGCAAGGCGGCACAATGCCCTGGGATTCGGTACGCATCAGTGCGCGGGGCAGTCGCTCGCGCGGGTCGAGCTGCAGGTCGTCTTCTCCACCCTGTACAAGCGCATCCCGACGTTGCGACTGGCGGTGCCCGAGGAAGAACTGCCGTTCCGCGAGGACACCATCGTTTACGTGGTGGACGCGATGCCGGTGACGTGGTGACCCAGCGAAAGGAAGATGCTGCAATGAGCGGTAACGAGAAGTACACGATCGAAGTGGATAAGGACATCTGCGTCGGCGGAGGGCAGTGCGTCTTCGTCGCGCCCGACATCTTCACCCAGCGCGATGAGGACGGTGTCGTGGAGCTGCTCACCGTGCACCCGAGCGAGGACCAGGTCCCGCTGGTCGAGGAAGCCGTCGAGGTCTGCCCGGCGCGTGTGATCAGGCTCGCCGTCCGCGAGGACTGACCGCGTTGTCAGAAGGATGCTGAAGCGCACCGCCGCGGCGGTCGCGCAGCGATGAAGGGACGAACGATGACATCCACGGGCGAGGTCACGGTGTGGACCACCGAGCGCGCACCCGGCGACCGGGTGGGCCCGCCGCCCTCGCAGCGGGCCGGCCAGCGCACCGGGGAGCCGATGCGGCGCGTGCGCATCTGGGACGGCAGTGAGCCCTGGATGGTCGGCTCCTACGCGGAGTACCGCCAGGTGCTCGGGGATCCGACCTTCAGCGCGGACAAGTCCCGCCCGGGCTTCCCCCTCAAGAACGCCGGGTACGTCTCGAAGAAGAAGACCTTCCTGACGATGGACGACCCCGAGCATCTGCCGTACCGGCGACTTTTCGCCAAGCACTTCTCCGCCCCGCGGATGGAGTTGCTGCGTCCCGGCATCCAGCGCATCGTCGACGCGACCATCGACCGGATGCTCGCCGGTCCTCGACCGGTGGATTTCATCGACGCGTTCGCGCTTCGGGTGCCCATCGAAGTGCTCGGCGAGCTCTTCGGCGTGCCTGAGACCGATCGCGGGACGTTCCTCGACCTGGCACTGACGATGTCGTCGGGTGACTCCACGCCCGAACAGGCCGCGGCGGCCATCGCTTCGCTCAACGACTATGCGGATCAGCTGATCTGCGCCCGAGAGAACGAACCGCGTGACGACCTCATCACGCACCTGCTCGAGGACGGCGTGCATGGTGGCGTGATGGGTCGTGATGAGCTCGTCGCCGAAGTGACGCTGCTCATCGGTGCCGCGCACGACACATCACTCGCTCTGATCGCGCTCGGAACACTCGCGCTGCTCGACCACCCCGACCAGCTTCAGCTGCTCATCGACAACAGCGGGGATGCCGCGTTCGTCGCCAACGCCACCGAGGAGCTGCTCCGCTATGTCGCGCCGACTCAGACCGGTCGTCGGCGCGTCGCAACGGCGGATGTGACCGTCGGCAGCACGCTGATCCGCGAGGGCGAGGGAGTCATCGCGCTGGACAATGTCAGCTCGCGCGATCCGGCCGTCTTCTGGAACCCGGACGCGTTGGACCTGCGACGGCGGGAAGCCCGCCGGCACAACGCGTTCGGTTACGGGACGCATCAGTGTGCGGGTCAGTCGCTGGCTCGCGTCGAGCTGCAGGTCGTCTTCGCCACGCTGTACCGTCGCATCCCGACGCTGCGCCTCGCGGTGCCGGAGGCGGGGCTTCCGTTCCGCGAGGACACCATCATCTACATCGTCGACGCGATGCCGGTGACCTGGTGACCGCGGCCGAAGAGACAACCGGCGACCGGATGGACTCGCCTATCGGGGACGTCGTCATCGTCGGTGCCGGGGTGAGCGGGACGCGGCTGGCGCAGAGCCTGCGCCGCGGTGGGCACGAAGGCGCGATCACGTTGCTCAGCGCCGAAGCCCACGCTCCCTATGACCGGCCGCCGTTGTCCAAGGATCTCCTCAAGGGTGACAAGGCCTTGGCGGACATCACCCTCGCCACGCAGCAGCAGCTGCAGGACGCGGGAATCGACCTGCGGCTCTCCGCTCGGGTGGACGCCATCGATCGCGAAGAGCGGGAAGCCGTGCTCGCCGACGGCGCCCGCGTCGGGTACGACACGCTGGTCGTCGCGACCGGGGTGCGCCCCCTGCAGCTTCCCGCCGCGCAGAAAAGCCATCGTGTGCATGCGCTCAGCACGATCGACGACTGCCGCCGGCTTCGTGAGGACCTGTCGGCGGCACACCGCATCGCGATGGTGGGTGCCGGCTTCATCGGCAGCGAGATCGCCGCGACCGCTCGCCAGATGGGGCGCGATGTCACGCTGATCGGCGGCACCGACTACCCTCTGGCCCGCGTGGCGGGGCCGTGGGTCGGGGCGCGCATCGCGGCGCTGCACGCGCGCAACGGAGTGGATGTCCGCATGCGGGCGGTGGCCGCCGAGTTCGTCGACCACGACGGCGGCGTCACCATCCGGTTCATCGACGGATCCGAAACGCATGCCGACCTCGTCGTGATGGGTGTGGGGTCCGTGCCGGTGACGGACTGGCTGGAGTCGTCTGGGCTCGAGATCGAAGGCGGAGTCATCGTCGACGCGGCCGGGCGGACGGCGGACCCCGCGATCTGGGCTGTGGGAGATGTGGCGCGTCATCGCCGTGAGGACGGGACGAGTGTCCGGCACCAGCACTGGACGAGCGCGACCGAGCAGGCCGACGCGCTCGCGCGCCGATTCACCGGCCGTCAGCCGTCACCGCTGCCGCAGGTGGATTATGTGTGGAGCGACCTGTACGGGAAGCGCCTTCAGGTGTTCGGGGCCATCCCGAAGCACGCCGAACCGCAGGTGCTGATCGACGAGCCGGATCGCTTTCTCGTCGCATATTCGCAGGAGGGTCGGTTGTCGGCGATGCTGGGCATGGGTGTGGCGGGCAAATTCATGCGCTTCCGCGGACCGGTGGCCCTCGGACAGCGCCTGGAGAGCGTGCTCGCACACGTCTGATGCCAGCATGGCGGCGTTCGGCGTCACCGCGGGTCGTCGGCGCCGGCAGCTCTGCGATGAGTCGTGAGCAGGGCGACGAACGTCGCCAGCGCCAGGAACGCCCCGACGGCGACAGCCCAGCGTGCTCCGAACGCGTCGGTGAGGTAACCGATCCCGAGTGATCCGAGCGCCGCGCCGCCCATGAGCATCGCCATGTATGCGGCGAGCACTCGCCCGCGCAGTCCGCGGTCCGTCGTCGATTGCACGTAGGCGTTGGATGTGGCGAGCACGAAGACGACCGCGTACCCGAGTGGCGCCATGACGAGCAGGTAGACGAGGTACGTCGGGGCGAGGGCCGACAGGCCGGTGAGCACGCCGACGGCGAGCAATGCGACCGCGATGGCGGGGTAGCTCGCGCGGGGACGTTGCGCGGCGGTCAGTGCGCCGCCGAGCGACCCGACGGCGAGCACCGTGTTGACGAAGCCGAAGCCCGCGGCGTCTGTGCCGAAGACGACCGCCATGGTCAACGTGGCCAGCGTCACATTCACGGTGTACGCCGAAACCAGGAAGATGCACAGGGTGAGCACGAGCAGGTCCCGGCGTCGGATGATGTAGGCCATGCCTCCCCACAGCCGCGGCGCGGCGTCGCGCGCCGGAAGCGCACGAATCTGCGACGACCGCATGAGAAGCAGGGCGCCGAGCGCGGCGACGAAGGACAGGCCGTTGAGGATGAATACCCAGCCGCTGCCGACGGCCACGATCAGCACGCCCGCGGCAGCCGGCCCGAGAAGGCGTGCGATGTTGAACGAAGCGGAGTTCAGTGCGATGGCGTTCGATTCGTGCGTGCGTGGCACGAGGTCGGTGACCAGCGTCTGGCGCAGCGGTACTTCGAATGCGGCCAGTACGCCCTGCACGCCGACGAGCACGAGCATCCAGGCGACCGTCATCCCGCCGGCGAGGAGAAGCGCACCGATCGTCAGCGCATGAGCGAGCAGAATGGTCTGCAGCACGATCAGTGCGGATCTCCGCTCGAAACGATCGGTCAGCCATCCCGATAGCGGCGCCAGGAGCAGGGGCGGCAGGTACTGCAGGGTGAACGCGAAGCCGACGAGCGTCGCGTCGTTGTCGCTGAGTTCGGTGAGGATCACCCAGCTCATCGCGGCCGCCTGCATCCAGCTTCCGGTGTTGGAGATGAGGCCGCCGGCGAAGAACAGGCGGAAGTTGTACAGGCGCAGCGAGCGGAAGAGGCCGAAGTCCCCATCCCTCCCGGGTGCCTTCACAACGCCACGATCGTTCTGCCGGGATGGTGGCCGGAGAGCATGGCGATGAATGCGCTCGGGGCGCTGTCCAGTCCCCGGTACTCCGTGACGGGATGCACGATGTCGCCCTCGTTCAGCCATGTCAGGATCTGCTCTCGACGCTGCCCCGCGTCGGGGTGGTCCCAGAGAACGAAACCGCGAATCGACAGCCGGTTGGTGACGATGCGCCGCAGGCCCGTCAGCGTGGTGGGATCGCCCGCGGAGTTGTAGCCGGAGACCGAGCCGCAGCAGACGGTCCGCCCGTGCATCCGCAGATGTTCGAACGCCGCCTGCAGTTGCGCGCCGCCGACGTTGTCGAAGTAGATGTCCAGGCCCCCCGGCGCCAGTCGAGCCAACGCGCTCGCGGGATCCTCCGCCTTGTAGTCGAAGGCGGCATCGAAGCCGGAAGCCAGGACGAGATCCACCTTCTCTGCGCCCCCGGCGCTTCCGATGACGTACGCACCGAGCCGCTTGGCGAACTGGCCGGCGAGCAGGCCGACGGTGCCGGCGGCCGAGGAGATGAAGATCACCTCGCCGGGCCGTGGACGGGCGATGTCGAAGATGCCCACATAGGCTGTCTGACCTGCCCACCCGAGCGGGCCGAGCTCGGCGGCAGGGCTAGTGTCGGTGGCGACGACGTCCAGGTCCGCAGCCGTCGCCACGGCGTACTCCGCCCACTCCCAGCGCCCGCGGACCCTCGCTCCCGGTGGTGTGCGCTCGTCCTCGCTATGTGCCACGACTCCCAGCGCCTGACCGATGACGGCCGTACCGTGTGGGGCGTCTTCGTCGCGGAAGCGGCTGCGCAACCCCGGGTCCATCGCCAGGTGGGTCGTCCGGACGAGGACTTCCCCCGGCCGAGGGTCCGCGAGGGTGCGGGTGTGCGCGGAGAAGTCCTCCGGGCGGGGCAGCTCGCTCAGGCGAGTATCCAGCCATATCTCACGAGTGCTGGTCGCCATGATCCGCTGCTCCTGTCGTTTGGATTGTGAGACGGGGGAGTACCTCGTCGGCCACAAGCTGGACGCTCTCCCAGCCGACATCGGGATCCAGGCCGCCCATCAACGGCTTGACGGTGAGCGTGCCGCGGGCCATGGCCAGCTCGACCGCTTCGTCGGGGTCGAGTACGAGATAGCGACCGCTGGTACGCAGTTGCTCCGCGTCGTCCGCGGCGGCGTAGACGCCTCCACGCGCACCTGCCGCCCACCGGCTGTACGAGTTGGACTCGTGCAGGGCGTGGGGTGCTATCTGCGCCCAGGCGCGCTCAGGGTCGCGCGAGACGTGCACGAACTGCGGCCCGTTGTCGAGGCGTCCAGTAGGCGGATGCGGCTTGCCGAGCTCATCGAGGGTCTCGAGGTATATCTCGTACAGACGCGCGCCGAGAGGCTGGAAGTCATCCGCGATCCGTGCGGCTCGGCGGGCAGCAGCGGGGGATGCCCCGCCCAGTGCGATCCGCGGACGGGGGTGCTGGGCCGGACGCGGGAGTACCCGGACGCGGCGGCCTTCATAGTCGAACTCCTCGCCCGTCCATGCGCGCTTGAGCACCTCGATGCCTCGCTCCATGAGCGACGGCCGGTGACGCATGTCCTGCCCGAAAGCCGCATACTCCTCGGGGCGGTAGCCGGCGCCGACCGTGAGGCGCAGGCGGCCCGTGCAGGACAGGTCGAGTACCGCGAGATCCTCGGCGAGCCGGAGGGGATCGTAGAGGGGCAGCAGGACGACCTGCAGGCGGATCAGCATGCGCTCGGTCGCCCCGCCGATCGCTGCCCCCAGCACGATAGGGGAGGGCAGATACCCGTCATCGGACGCGTGGTGCTCGGACAGGGTGACGCTGTCGAAACCCCTGCTGTCCGCCCAGCGGCATTGCTCGATCGCGGCCCGGTACAGCTGCGGGGCCGGCGTGCCGAACGCCGGAGCGCGCATGTCGTACGTCAAGCCGACCGTCGGCATGGGGCTCATGACAGGGCGCCCTCAGAGAAGAGCCACCGCTGCACCGTTGCGCTGCCGTCCCGCCGGGGCGGCTCGGCACGCTGTGCCGGGATCGGCGGCGGGGTCCCCCACAGCACGGATGAGCGTGAGCCGAGATATCGTCCCTGCTCGGTGTCGAACTGCTGGAAGAAGCCCACCGCGCGCAGATGCTCGTCGTCGAACAGGTCATCGAGCGACTTCACCTCCGCGGCAGGGATGTCCAGGCGCTCGCACAACTCGAGGCACTGGGCGATCGTACGGGTGCCGATCTGCTCGGCGACGAGCCGATAGAGACGATCGATGTTCTGGTTGCGGGTGCGCACCGTGGCGTACGCGGGATTCGTCAGCAGATGGCCGTGGCCGACCGCGGCGAGGAACCTCTGCCAGTGGGCCTCGGTGTACACCAGCACGGAGACGACGCCGTCGAGGGCACGATACGGCTTTCGATGCGGTGATCGCTGCCGCGAATAGTCGGTGGGTCCGGCGGGAGGGATGAATGCGCGGCCACCCCATTGCTCGGTCAGGGCGAACCCGGCCATGGTCTCGAACATCGGCACCTCGATCGCCTCACCGCTTCCGGTGGACGTGCGCCGGTACAGCGCAGCGATGAGGGCGCTGGCGGCGAGGAGCCCGGTGGTCTTGTCTGCCACGGCGGTGGTGACGTACGTCGGCTCCTCCTGATTCAGGCTCTGCAACCAGGCGAGTCCACTGCTGGCCTGGATCGTGTCGTCGTAAGCCGGATGGTGCGCGTAAGGGCCGTTGCTGCCATAGCCGGTGATGCCCAGATGGATCATGCGCGGGTTGACCGCCCTCACGGCGGCCGCATCGATACCCAGTCTCGCGGCGGCTGTGGCCCGCATGTTGTGCACAAGGGCGTCGGCGTGCCGGATCAGCCGATCCAGGAGTGCCCGGTCGCCCGGGTCCTTGAGGTCCAGTGTCACGGAGGGCTTGTCGCGGTTCACTCCGACGTAGACGCTTGCCGGGCCTGGCTGACGTGGCGTGCCGAGGTCCCGCGTGATGTCGCCGCCGGGCGCCTCCACTTTGATCACCTCTGCGCCGAAGTCGGCCATGACGCGCGTGCAGTACGGGCCGGACAAGGTGGTGGAGAGGTCGAGGACACGGACGCCGTCGAGGGGCCCGGTGCCAACGCTGTCGCTCACAGGGGTCATTCTAGTATTATCCTTGATATTTTATCGCGGAATGGAGTCATCATGCGAGTGATCGTGGACGCCGACGTCAGGATCGAGGATCCCGGCAATCTGACCGAACTGGCGGTCGTGAGCGACCTTCCCGCGGAGGAGATCGCCACGGCCCTGCGCGCAGCGGACCTGGGCGACACCGCCGGTGACCACGCGTGGCTGCGCTGTGCTGCGTTGGAGGAGCAGGGCGCGCTTCTCGTGGACGACCCGCAGTGGCGGCAGAGGTTCCAGGGGATGCTGGACTACGCGCGAAGGAAGGGCTGGATGGATGACCGTGGTGAAGCCGTGCGCGCACACATCACGGCCCGTGAGTGAGGGCATCACCGCCGCTGATCGAATCGCCTGCCTGTCATCTCCGACACGATCCGCATGCGCTGCATCATGGGCGTCCCGCCGGCGATCGCCCAGCCGTGCGCGTCGCGGTGCAGGCGTTCCAGTCCGTACTCCTCGGTGTACCCGTTGCCCCCGTGCACCTGGATCGCGAGGTCGGTGACCCGTTTCGCCATCTCGTTGGCCGTGCATTTCGCCAGTGACACATGCAGCGCGTTCGGCGCGCCGTCGTCGACGGATTTCGTCGCGCGCTCGATGAGCAGGCGCGCCGCCTCCACCTGCAGCAGCATGTCGGCGAGCATGATCTGGATGGACTGGAACTCGACGATGTCCTTGCCGAAAGCCTGTCGCTCCTGCGCATACCGGACGCTCTTGTCCAACGCGGCCTGTCCGAGTGCGAGGCTCATGGTCGCGTTGCCGAGTCGCTCGATGGAGAAGATCCCGAACAGTCTGCCGAAGTCACCCGCGGGTACCACGACGTTCTCGGGAGGGACGGCGACGTCATCGAAGATCACATCCGCTGAGGGGATGCCGCGGAATCCCATCAGCCGTTCGGGTGCGCCGAAGCGCAGGCCGGGCGTGCCCTTCTCCACCACCACGGCCCCGATCCCTTTGGAGCCCGGGGCATCGCTCAGCCGTGCGTACACCAGGTACAGGTCCGCTTCGCCGCCGTTGGAGATCCACCGCTTCGTCCCGTTGAGCACCAAGCCTTCCCTGGTCTCCCGTGCAAACGTGCGCATGTCCGTCGCCGCAGACCCGGCATCCGGCTCGCTGATGGCCACCGCCATCGTCCGCGCCCCGCTCACGATGTCGGGCAGCCATCGCTGCCTCTGCTCTTCTGACGCCAGCCGGGCGATCACCTGGGCGGGGCCGGTGTTCGCCTCGAAGATCTGGAAGGCAGCCGGACGGCAGACCTTCGCGAACTCTTCGATGACGGCGAGAGCATGCTCGAGCGGTGATCCCGATCCGCCGTACTGCTCGCCGTGGGCGATTCCGAGGAACCCGAGTTCGCCCAGCGCGCGCCGTTGCTCGATGCTGATGGGCGTCCGGGTCACATCCAGGTGCTCCGCCAGCGGAGCGTACACCTCCGCTGCCACGTCCGCCGCCAGCGCGCGGATCTGCCGCAGGTCATCCTCGGCGACGGCGGTCAAGTTGTCTCCAACGGATGAGCGCCCGAGGGCGAGGATGCGGGTTTCATCAGGTTCCTTCGCTCAGATTCAGGGCCGGTGTATCAGCTTGTTGTTGAGGAACTGATAGAGCCCCTCTCGTCCGAGTTCGGTGCCGTAGCCCGACTGCTTCGTTCCGCCGAACGGCAGCCGCGCTTCGGTGCCCGCGGCGTGGTTGATCCACACCATCCCGGTGTCGATCTGCCGCGCGACACGTTCGGCTCTGACCGGATCCGCGCTGAACACCGACCCGCCCAAGCCGTAGCGAGTGTCGTTGGCGAGTCGCACGGCATCCGCATCGTCCGCCGCGGAGAACACCATCGGGACCGGGCCGAAGATCTCCTCGCCGTAGAGCGGGTTCGTCGGTGCCACGTCGGTCAGGATCGTGGGCTGCACGAAGGCGCCTGTCGTCGGTACGGCGGCGCCCGCCTCGATCGCGGTGGCACCGCCCGCGACGGCCGTTTCGATCTGGGCCTTCACGGTGTCAGCCTGTGACTGCGAGGACAGCGGGCCCAGGGTGACGTCGGGGTCTGTGGGATCGCCGGCGACGAGTGTCTCGCAACGCTGCAGGTACAGGCGCAGGAAGTCGTCGTAGCGCGCCGCGGCGACGATGATGCGCTTGGGGGAGACGCACGTCTGCCCGCAGAGGCGGAAGCGGCTCATCGCGTGGGTGACCGCGAGATCCAGGTCGGCGTCGTCGAGCACGACCATGGGGTCGGAGCCGCCGAGTTCGAGCACCGCGGGCGTGACCGCGGTGCCTGCCTCAGCGGCGACCAGCTTGCCGGCGGCGTCGCTGCCGGTGAACGTGACTCCTCGCACCCGTGGGTCGCGGATGATCCGCGAGGTCTGCTCATGCGTGGCGTACACGTTGGTGAACACGCCGGCGGGGAAGCCTGCGTCACGGAAGACCGACTCGATCGCACGAGAGCACTGCGGCACGATGCTGGCGTGCTTGAGGATCACGACGTTGCCTGCGACCAGGTTCGGTGCCACTGCGCGGGCGAGTTGGTAGTACGGCACGTTCCATGGCTCGATCGCGAGGACGATCCCCGCCGGTTCCCGGACGATCTTCGCGCCGTCACCGAGGGGTTCGGCGGCGAGGAACTCCGCCGCATGCGTCGCGTAGTAATCGAGGATGCCGGGTGCGACCGTCGACGCATGCGCGAGTGAGATCGCGGTGGTCATCCCCATCTCGAGCGTCGCGAGGCGGGCCAGCTCTTCGTCGCGCTCCCGCATGAGCGTGGCGGCACGACGCAGCATCGACGCCCTGTCGGCGACGGGGGTGGCCGCCCAGGCAGCGAATGCGGTGTGCGCAGCCGCGAGCGCGGCGTCGACCTCGGCGTCGGTCGCGGAGGGGAACTCCGCGACGACCTCGCCGGTGAACGGGTTGGTGGATGCGTACGCCATCGAGGCTCCTTCGCCGCCGCGGACGGTCATGGTTCGGAGCGAGGGTGCGTCGCATGGACACGTCACCGGATCCGATAGTTGATATAGTATCAGCACCGATCTCACTGGCGGAAGAGGCGGATGATGGGTCGATCGGGGTCGCGGGGCGACGAGGCCATCCGGCGGCCGTGCACGGGTCTTCTGGTGCGGACGAGGGAGGCCTGAGTGCCCACTTCCGGGGTTGCCGGCAGTCGCCGTCGTCTCATCCTGGCGCTGGCGATCGCCGGGTTCAGCCACGGGCTCATGCAGTCGTTCCTCAACCCGCTTCTCCCGACGTTGCGACACGAATACGGGGCGAGCGCCGCCGCCACGGCGTGGCTGGTGACGGCATTCCTCCTGGCATCCTCGATCGCCATGCCCATCGCGGGGCGGCTCGGTGACATGTTCGGCCGCGCGCGGGTCCTTCGGATCGTCATGCTCGTCTTCACGGCCGGCACTCTCGTCGCAGCGGTTGCGGACACCTACGTGATGATGCTCGTCGCGCGCGTGATCCAGGGGGCGGCGGGGGCGCTGTTCCCGCTGGCATTCGGGCTTCTTCGGGAACGGCTCAGCGAGCGCGCGATGGTCGGCGGGATCGGGGTGGTGTCGTCGACGGTCGCCGTCGGCAGCGGGGTCGCCGTTGTCGTCGCCGGACCCCTCGTCGCCGGGGCGGGGCTGAGAAGCGTCTTCGTGATCGCTGCGGTGGTGGTGGCACTCGCCACCGTCTTGGTCTGGGTGCTCATTCCCCAAGGAACGAAGCGCGCGAATCGGGGGAGCGTCGATGTCGTCGGCGCCGTTCTGCTCGCGGTGTGGCTGACCGGTCTTCTGGTGTGCGTGACGCAGGGTGCGTCGTGGGGGTGGTCCTCGCCGCTGACCATCGCGTCCCTCTTGGTTTCGATGGGTGCGTTCACGCTCTGGGTCGCGGTGGAGCGCCGTGCGGATGCTCCGATCGTCGACATGCGCCTGCTCGGGACGCCCACCGTCGTCTGGGCGAACCTGCTGGCATTCCTCTTCGGCTTCCTGCTGTTCGCCGGAATGATCGCGGTGCCGGCATTCGTGCAGTCGCCTCGGCAGGGTGGTTTCGGCTTCGGGGCGACGATCGCGGACACCGCGATCTACCTGTTGCCGCAGACCGTGCTCTTCCTCGTGATGAGCCTGCTCGCGTCGACGATGTATCGGTGGCCGGGTTCTCGCGTCAGCATCCTCCTGGGCGTTGCGTTCGCGCTCGCCGGCGCGGGCAGCTTTGCGGTGTGGCACCAGGCGCCGTATCAGGTGATCATCGCGTCGGCATTGATGGGCGTCGGAATCGGGCTGATCTATGCCCATCTGACGTCCGTCATCGTCTCGAGTGTGCCGGAGAGCGAGGTGGGATCGGTCAGTGGTATGAACACGAACGTGCGCAACATCGGCGGGGCGTTCGGCGCGCAGGTCTGCGGCGGATTGATCGCTCTCGGGGGCGATCGGGGCTTCACCATGACCTTCATGGCGATGGCGGCCGTAGCGGTGCTGGCGCTGATTCCGGCACTGTGCATCGTGGCGAGACGTCGCGGGCCCGGAGGCGCGGCAGCGGCAGCGACAGCGTGACCGTGCGCGGATGGTGCGTGCGCGCAGAAGGGGTGGCCCGTTGCCCGGCGCTCAGCCGGGCACGGCGGTGCGCAGCGTGGCGACCGCGTCGCGCAGCGCCTGCACGGCGCCGGGCGCGGACTCGAGCGTCACGCGCACCTCTGGTCCCGAGACCGACACTGCCGCAGGCAGGGCCATGCCCGGCACCGCCACGGCGAAGCACCGCACGCCGACCTCCTGCTCGCCCTCGTCGATCGCGTAACCGCGCTCGCGGATCGTGCCGAGTTCCGCGAGCAGGTCCTCCTCGGTCCGCAGGGTGGTGTCGGTGAACCCCGGCATCCCGGTTCGACGGACGAGGGCCAGCACGTCGGCGTCGGGCAGCTGCGCGAGCAGCGCCTTGCCCACGCCGGTGGCGTGCGGGAAGACCCGCCGCCCCACCTCGGTGAACATGCGCATCTGATGCTTCGAGGGCGCCTGCGCGACGTAGGTGGCCATGTCGCCGTCGAGCACCGCGAAGTTCGCGCTCTCCTGCGTCGCCTCGCTGAGGGCGACCAGGGCCGGCTTCGCCCAGCCCGACAGACGCCGCGTGGCGGCTTCGCCGAGCCGGATCAGGCCGGGGCCGAGCGTGTACCGGCGTGAGGGCAGCTGCATGACGTACCCGCGGGCGGCGAGGGTGCGCAGCAACCGGTGGATCGTCGCGGGCGGCAGCGACAGTGCGGCGGCGATCTCGCCGACCCCCGCTTCGCCGCCGAGCATCGCGAGGGTCTCCAGGAGATCGAGCGTGCGGGCCACCGACTGCACGCCCGGTGCGGGGCTGTTCTCCGTCACGAATCCACTTCCATTCCGCTGTGTGGAATGAGCATTCCACACAGTGATGCGGACCTGGTAGTTTCGACGACAATCCCACCGAGAGGCAGAGTCGCCATGGACACCACGAGCACCGCTCGACAGCAGCGCGCAGACCTGAGCGTCGCGACGCCGCTCCTCGCCTTCGCCGAGGAGGCGCTCGCCGCACAGGGGATGGATGCCGACGGATTCTGGGCCGGCGTCAGCGCGCTCCTGCGCGACCTGACGCCCCGAAACCGCGAGCTGCTCGACGAGCGCGACCGGCTGCAGGCGCAGATCGACGACTACCACCGGACCAACCCGGGGCTGCCCGACCCGGTCGAGTACCGGGCGTTCCTCGAGCGCATCGGCTACCTCCTGGAGCAGCCCGAGCCCTTCAGCATCCGCACCGAGAACGTCGACCCCGAGATCGCAACCCTGGCCGGCCCCCAGCTGGTGGTGCCGCTGCTGAACGCGCGCTTCGCCGTCAACGCCGCCAACGCGCGCTGGGGCTCCCTCTACGACGCGCTCTACGGCACCGACGCGATCCCCGAGGACGGGGACCTGGCGCGCGGCGCGGAGTACAACCCGCAGCGCGGTGCGGCAGTCATCGCCTACGGCCGCCGTCTGCTCGACGAGGTCGCGCCCCTCACCCGTGGCTCGCACGCCGATGCGGAGTCCTACCGCGTCGAGGACGGCCGCCTGCTGGTGGCCGTGGCGGGGGAGGATGCCGCTCTGCAGCATGCCGACGCCTTCGCCGGGTACACCGGCGACGCGGCCCAGCCGTCGTCGGTGCTGCTGCGCCACCACGGCCTGCACCTGGATGTGCTGATCGACCGCGCCGGGCGCATCGGCGCCACCGACCGGGCGGGCATCGACGACATCGTCGTGGAGTCGGCGCTGACGACGATCATGGACCTCGAGGACTCCGTCGCTGCGGTGGATGCCGACGACAAGGCGCTCGGCTACCGCAACTGGCAGGGGCTGGTGACCGGCGCGCTCACCGCCGAGCTCGTCAAGAACGGCCGCTCCTTCACGCGCCGCATGAACGACGACCGCCGCTACACGGCGCCCGACGGGTCGAACTTCACCCTCCCCGGCCGTTCGCTGCTGCTCGTGCGCAACGTCGGGCACCTGATGACGACGGACGCCATCACGGATGCCGCGGGGGAGCCGGTGCCCGAAGGCATCCTCGATGCGATCATGACGGCCGTCGGCGCGCTGCCCGACCTGCGCGGCGACCGGGCGGGAACGAACTCCCGCACCGGGTCGCTGTACATCGTGAAGCCGAAGATGCACGGGCCGGCGGAGGTCGCCTTCACCGTGGAGCTGTTCTCCCGCGTCGAGGACCTGCTGGGTCTGCCGGAGAACACCCTCAAGGTCGGCATCATGGACGAGGAGCGGCGCACCACCCTCAATCTGCGCGCGGCGATCGCCCAGGCAGCGGACCGCATCGTCTTCATCAACACCGGGTTCCTCGACCGCACCGGCGACGAGATCCACACCTCGCTGCACGCCGGCCCCGTGGTGCCCAAGGCCGCCATCAAGGCCCAGCCGTTCCTCGGCGCGTACGAGGACGCCAACGTGGATGCCGGGCTCGGCGCCGGGTTCATCGGCCGCGCCCAGATCGGCAAGGGGATGTGGGCCATGCCCGACCTCATGCACGACATGCTCGAGCAGAAGATCACACAGGTGCGCTCCGGCGCCACGACGGCGTGGGTTCCCTCGCCCACCGCGGCCACTCTGCACGCCCTGCACTACCACCAGGTCGACGTCGCCGAGGTGCAGCGGACCGTCGCGGAGCGGCCCCTGCGGGGCATCGACGACATCCTGATCCCGCCGCTGCAGACAGAGCCGCTCGGCCGCGACGCGGTGCTGGCCGAGGTCGACAACAACGTGCAGTCGATCCTCGGGTACGTGGTGCGGTGGATCGACCAGGGCGTCGGATGCTCGAAGGTCCCCGACATCAACGGCATCGCGCTGATGGAGGACCGGGCCACGCTCCGCATCTCGAGCCAGCTGCTGGCGAACTGGCTCGCGCACGGTGTCATCGACACCGATGACGTCGACCGCAGCCTCGAGAAGCTCGCGGCGGTCGTCGACGCGCAGAATGCCGGCGATCCCGACTACGAGCCGCTGCTCGACGACGAGGGGCATGGCCGCGGTATCGCGTTCGAGTCCGCCCGCCGCCTCATCCTCGAAGGCGCCGCGCAGCCCAACGGCTACACCGAGCCGATCCTGCACGAGATGCGCCGCCGCAAGAAGGCCGCGCTCGCCGGCGAGTGAGCGCGAGCGGCGCCGGGTGGATGCTCGGCGCCGCGAGCGGGTGTTCACGGGGGGAGCGAGTGGGCATTCGCGGGCCCGTGAGTAGTCGACCCGCGAGTGAGGAGACGACGTCGCGAGCGAGCTGGCTCGGGGCGCCGAATGCCGTAGTCGGGGTTCGCTCATCGCGATCCTGCTCGGTCGTCGAAGCGGTTCCGACACGTTCGCGTTGCACGCTCCCGGATCGTGGAACGCCTCAATGTCGGAGGTCTGGTGTGTCCTGTTCTACTGGCCATCGGCCGGTGGCGCACACCTGGGGGTGTTCGCCTCGTACGACCAGAGAGTCCTGTCATGTCCGAGAACAGCAACAACACCCATACGCACGCCGACACCCCGAACGGGCAGCCGCCGGCGGGCTGGTATCCCGATCCGCAGAACCCTGAGGGCAGGCGCTACTGGGACGGCGTCGCGTGGACCGAGCACGCGTCGGTGCGGGACGCTTCCGGCGCGCTCGTGAATCCGCCGGTCCCGTCTGCGGCCGTAGCCTCTGAGGCCGGCGCCGCGACCGTCTCCGCGAAGCGCGGGCTGCCCAAGCTGAAGTGGTGGCAGTGGGCACTCATCGCCCTGGCGGTCCTCACGCTGATCAGCATCATCACCAATGGCATCTCTGGCGGCAGCGGGACCGCGGACGACGTGTCGTCCGACAAACCGGCCGCCGTCGCCGAGAAAGCGGAGGTGGAGGAGGCCGTCGTCGAGGAAGAGCCGGAGGACACCACGGTTGCCGTGCCTGACGTCGTCGGGAAGTCGGTGGCCGAGGCACGCGCCGCCGTCGAGGCCGCCGGGCTCGTGTTCGTGGCGGATGCCGGCGCCGGCGAGGACTGGGTGATCCTTTCCCAGAACTTGAGGGGTTCCGCTGAGGCGGAGCCGGGCACAGAGATCACGGTGACGGCCGAGGCACCCAAGCCCGTCTACACGCTGGCCCAGCAGAACGCGATCCGCAAGGCGCAGTCGTACCTGGAACTCACCGGGTTCTCGCGCGCCGGACTCATCGGCCAGCTGGAGTACGAGGGTTTCTCGACAGAGGAAGCCACCTTCGGCGCCGACAACGCCGGCGCCGACTGGAACGCCGAGGCGGCTGAGAAGGCTGCGAGCTACCTCGAACTCTCGTCGTTCTCGCGGCAGTCGCTCTACGACCAGCTCGCGTACGAGGGATTCACCGACGCGGAGATCCAGTTCGGCCTCGCGGCGGTCGGCTACTGACAGCGTTTTGGGGGAGGCCGCCGCTTGGGTGGCGGCCTCCCTTCGCATCCTACGAAGCGCGGAGAAGTAGCTCGACTGATGCCACCCGTGGACATGAGCGGACTCTCATGAGCGCCCGCCGGAACCGCCCGCAGCGCGTCGGTGCCCGCTGCTAGCGTCGGAAGGACCCCCGGTACATCGCCGTGCCCTTCCCAGGAGTGACCGTGCCACAGACGTCCCCCTCCCGTGCCCGCCGCCTGCTGGCATCCCTCGCCGCGGGCGCCCTGATCCTCACCGGATCGGTCGTCGCGACCGCAGCACCGGCGCTCGCCGCCGACCGCACGTTCGCCCTCGTCGGCAGCCTGCAGAACGAGCTGGGATGCTCCGACGACTGGCAGCCCGACTGCGCCGCGACCGAGCTCGCGGCAACCGACGAGGCGGGCATCTTCGCGGCCGAGTTCGAGGTGCCCGCAGGCAGCTACGAGTACAAGCTCGCCGTCAACGACACCTGGGATGAGGCGTACGGACTCGACGGTGGTGCGGACAACATCCCGCTGACCATCGACGGCCCGGCGACCCTGCGCTTCGTCTTCGACGACACCACCCACCGTGTGGGCCTCGAAGCGCTCAGCGTCCGCGGCGACTACGACGGAGACATCGACGGCGACCTGGTCGCCCCGCCGGTGCGTCAGCCGGGCTCCGCCGAGCAGTTCTACTTCGTGATGACCGATCGCTTCGCCAACGGCGACCTCGGCAACGACACCGGCGGCATCGAGGGCGACCGCTTCGCGCACGGCTTCGACCCGACCGACAAGGGCTTCTACAACGGCGGCGACCTCGCAGGCCTGCGCTCACAGCTCGACTACATCGCCGGCCTCGGCACCACGGCGATCTGGCTCACCCCCAGCTTTGCCAACCGGCCGGTGCAGGGCGAAGGGGCGGATGCCAGTGCCGGCTACCACGGCTACTGGATCACCGACTTCACGCAGATCGACCCGCACCTGGGCACCAACGCCGAGCTCGAGGCCCTCATCGCCGAGGCGCACGCGCAGGACATCAAGGTCTACTTCGACATCATCACGAACCACACCGCCGACGTCATCGGCTACGAAGAGGGCGTCTACGACTACGTCGACGCGGCGACCGAGCCGTACCGCGATGCCGCGGGCAACGCCTTCGACCCCGCCGACTACGCCGGTACCGGCGACTTCCCCGCCCTCGACGCCGCCACGAGCTTCCCGTACACCCCGGTCGTGGACCCCGCCCTGCAGGACGCGAAGACCCCCGCGTGGCTGAACGACCCGACGCTGTACCACAACCGCGGAAACACGGTCTGGGAGGGCGAGTCGGTGACGCTCGGCGACTTCGACGGGCTCGACGACCTCATGACCGAGCACCCCACGGTCGTCGACGGCTTCGTCGACGTCTACCAGGACTGGATCGACCTCGGCATCGACGGCTTCCGCATCGACACCGTCAAGCACGTGAACCCGGAGTTCTGGGAGCAGTGGTCCACCGAGGTGCTGGACTACGCCCGCGATGTCGCAGGCAAGCCCGACTTCTTCATGTTCGGGGAGGTGTACGACGCCGACCCCGCCAAGCTCGCGCCCTACGTGCGCGACACCGACATGAACTCGGTGCTCGACTTCGCGTTCCAGTCCGCCGCGGTCGGCTACGCCGCCGGCAACAGCGCGCGCGGCCTGCAGTCCCTGTACGCCGGCGACGACCGCTACACGACCCCGGATTCGTCCGCGACGGCCCTCCCCACCTTCCTCGGCAACCACGACATGGGCCGCGTCGGTTACCTGCTGCAGTCGGCCCCCGACGCGCTGCAGCGAGACCTGCTCGCCCACGAGCTGATGTTCTTCGGCCGCGGGCAGCCCGTCGTCTATTACGGCGACGAGCAGGGCTTCGCCGGTCCCGGCGGCGACAAGAGCGCCCGCCAGACCCTCTTCGCCAGCGCCGTGCCCGAGTACACCGACCAGAACCTGATCACCGGCGAGGTCGCCGGCGCGGTCGACCGTTACGACATGGCCGCACCGATCTACACGCACATCGCCACCCTCGCCGAGCTGCGCGAGGAGCACCCCGCCCTCGTCACCGGCGCGCAGATCGAGCGCCACGCCGACAGTGGCGCCGGCGTGTACGCGTTCTCCCGCGTCGACCGCGACGAGAAGGTCGAATACCTCGTCGCGCTGAACAACACCGCCGCCCCCGCGACGGCGCAGATCCCGACCCTCACCGCCGACGCCGGTTTCGCCCCGGTGTACGGCACCGACTCCGCCGTCACGAGCGGCGCCGATGCCGTGGCCGAGGTCACCGTGCCCGCGCTGTCCGCCGTCGTCTACCGCGCCGACACCCCCGTCACCGACCCCGCCGGCGCCCCCGCAATCAGCGTCGCGGCCCCGACGCCCGGCGCCGCACTGAGCGGGTCCGTCGCCGTCTCGGCCGACGTCGACGACACCACCTGGCAGGAGACGAGCTTCGCCTGGCGCGTGGTCGGCTCCGATGAGTGGCAGCCGCTCGGCACCGCCGAGAGCACCAGCCCGCGCGTCTTCCACGACATCCGCGACCTCGCCCCGGGCACGCTCGTGGAGTACCGGGCCGTCACGACGGATGCCGGCGGCGACCGCGCCGCGGCATCCACCTACGCCTCCGTGGGCAACGCCGTCTCGCTCGAGGTCCCCGAAGAGCCCGAGCAGCCGATCGACATGGTGACGATCGCCGGCAGTCTCAACTCCGAGCTCGGCTGCCCTGGCGACTGGACCCCCGGCTGTGAAGCGGCGAACCTGACGCTCGGCGCCGACGGCATCTGGGCGCGCACGTTCGACCTGCCCGCCGGCGACTACGAGTACAAGGCCGCGCTCAACGGCTCGTGGGATCTCAACTACGGCGCCGGTGGCGTGGCGAACGGCGCGAACATCGCGATCTCGCACCCCGGCGGGGCCATCTCGTTCTACTTCGACCCGCGCAGCAACATCGTGCAGTCCAGCGCCGAGGGGCCCATCGTCACCCTCCCCGGCTCCGTGCAGAGCGAGCTCGGCTGCGCCGGCGACTGGATGCCGGAGTGCCTGGCGACCCTCATGGCCGACGCCGACCGCGACGGGGTGTACGAGTTCACCACCGATGCGATCCCCGCCGGCGCATACGAGATCAAGGTCGCGCACGGCCTCAGCTGGGACGAGAACTACGGTGTCGGCGGCGCCCCTGGTGGCGCGAACTACGCGTTCACCGTCGCCGACGGGACCACGGTCGTCTTCCGCTACACCCTGGCGACCCACGTGCTCGAGATCGACGTCGCCGACCCGCCGCTTGCGGGTGTCGGCCAGTCCCGTGCGCACTGGATCGACGCCGAGACCCTCGCGTGGCCCGCCGACCTGGGCGCCGATCCGGCGGATGCCACGTGGCAGCTGCACGCCTCGACCGACGCGTCACTGGTCGTCACCGACGACGGGGTCGCCGGCGGCGAGAGCTTCGACCTCGAGCGCGTCGACGGCGGCCTCACCGAGGCCCAGCGCGAGCGGTTCCCGGCGCTGGCCGGGTTCGTCGCACTGCGCGTCGCCGATGCGGATGCCGCCGGCGAGCTGCTGCGCGGCCAGCTGATGGTGTCGCAGCAGGACGGCGACGGCATGCTCGCCGCGGCCACGGGCGTGCAGATCCCGGGCGTGCTCGACGACCTCTACGCCGACGCGGCCGCCGACGCGGACCTCGGCGTGACGTTCCGCGGCAACAAGCCCACCTTCCGGCTGTGGGCCCCGACCGCGCAGTCGGTCACCCTGCTGACGTGGGACGGGCCCACCGGCCACACCGCCCGCGACGAAGGCACGCCGACGCGGCACGAGGCGGCGCGCGATGCGGCATCCGGTGTCTGGGAGGTGGCGGGCAAGCGCGACCTCAAGGGTGACGAGTTCCTGTGGGAGGTCGTGGTCTACGCCCCCGAGACCGGGGCGATCGAGACCAACCTCGTCACCGATCCGTACTCGCATGCGCTCACGACGAATTCGGTGCGGTCGGTCGCGATCGACCTGGCCGACAAGCAGTGGCGCCCGCGGGCGTGGGAGCGCACGAAGGCGCCCGTGATCGATCGCCCCGTGGACCGGGCCATCTACGAGCTGCACGTGCGCGACTTCTCCATCACCGACACGTCGGTGCCCGAGGCGGAGCGGGGCACCTACCGGGCCTTCACCCGCGACAGTGCCGGAACCCAGCAGCTGCGGCAGCTGGCGGATGCCGGCATCAACACTGTGCACCTGCTCCCCACCTTCGACATCGCCACGATCGAGGAGAACCGCGCAGCGCAGGCGCAGCCCGCGTGCGACCTGGCGTCGTTCGGCCCGGCATCCGCCGAGCAGCAGGCGTGCGTCGAGGCGATCGCCGACGCCGACGGCTTCAACTGGGGCTACGACCCCTACCACTTCACCGCTCCCGAAGGCTCGTACGCCGTCGACCCCGAGGGTGGAGCACGCGTGCACGAGTTCCGCGAGATGGTGGGCGCCCTTCACGGCATGGGCCTGCAGGTCGTCCTCGACCAGGTGTTCAACCACACCGCGCAGTCGGGTCAGGGGGAGAAGTCGGTGCTCGACCGGGTCGTCCCCGGCTACTACCACCGACTGAACCTCACCGGCGGCGTCGAGACGTCCACCTGCTGCCAGAACGTCGCCACCGAGCACGAGCTGGCCGAGAAGCTGATGGTCGATTCCGTCGTCACCTGGGCGCGCGACTACAAGGTCGACGGGGTCCGGTTCGACCTCATGGGGCACCACTCGACGGCGAACATGCAGGCCGTCCGCGACGCCCTCGACGCGCTCACGATGAAGAAGGACGGCGTCGACGGGTCGAAGGTCTACCTCTACGGCGAGGGATGGAACTTCGGCGAGGTCGCCGACGACGCCCTGTTCCCGCAGGCACGGCAGGGGAACCTCGGCGGCACCGGCATCGGCACCTTCAGCGACCGGCTGCGGGATGCCGTGCACGGCGGCAGCCCGGTGGCAGGCGAGACGGTGCAGCAGCAGGGATTCGGCACGGGCCTCGGCACCGACCCGAACGGCAACCCGATCAACGGCACCCCGGAGCAGGCGCTGGCCGACCTCGCGCACCAGACCGACCTGGTGAAGCTGGGGCTCGCCGGCAACCTGCGGGACTTCACCCTCACCGACTCCACCGGCACCGTGCGCGCCGGGGACGAGCTCGACTACCGCGGTGCTCCCGCCGGGTACGCGGAGCAGCCCGAAGAGATCATCACCTACGTCGACGCGCACGACAACGAGACGCTCTACGACCTTTCGGTGCTGAAGCTCCCCGCAGACACGCCCATGGCCGACCGGGTGCGCATGAACACGCTGTCGCTGGCGACGACCGCCTTCGCGCAGACGCCGTCGTTCTGGCATGCCGGCACCGAGCTGCTGCGCTCGAAGTCGCTCGACCGCAACAGCTACAACTCCGGCGACTGGTTCAACCGCATCGACTGGACCGGGCAGGAGTCGACGTTCGGCTCCGGGCTGCCCCGCGCCGCCGACAACGAGGAC
The DNA here is from genome assembly GCF_024626565.1 of Microbacterium sp. zg.Y909. NCBI lineage: Bacteria > Bacillati > Actinomycetota > Actinomycetes > Micrococcales > Microbacteriaceae > Microbacterium > Microbacterium sp. zg.Y909. The sequence goes on along the minus strand of NZ_JANJFJ010000005.1, from coordinate 3,798 downwards.
AAGTGGCCGATCATGGCGCCGCTGCTGGCCGATCCCGCGCTCAAGCCCGCGGCATCCGACATCGCCGCGGCCGAGGCCGCCGCGCTCGACCTGCTGCGCGTGCGCGAGGAGGTCGGGCTGCTGCGCCTCGGCTCGGCGGAGCTGATCGAGCAGAAGGTGTCGTTCCCCGGCAGCGGACCGGATGCCGCCCCCGGCGCGCTGGTCATGCTGATCGACGACCGGGTGGGTCCCGATGCCGATCGCGGACTCGAGGGCGCGCTCGTGGCCTTCAACGCCTCGCCCGAGCCGATCACGCAGACGCTCCCTGAGCTGTCGGGTCGTGCGTTCGCGCTCACTCCCGCGATGGCGAACGGTGCGGACCCCGTCGTGAAGACGACGACATGGGACGCGGCAGCCGGCACCCTCACCGTTCCGCCGCGCACGGCCGTCGTGCTGGTGGAGCGTGAGCCGGTCGCGACCTCCGTGGCTGCCGTGGCGGACCGGGTGCTCGTGAAGGCGGGCCAGAAGGTCACGGTGACCGCGTGGGTGTCCAGCGCCGACCGCAGTGCGCCGGTGGGAACCGTGACCGTCTCGGACGGTGGGCGGGTGCTGGCCACGGCGGACGTCCCCGCTTCGGCGCGGGGGAAGGTCTCCGTGGCGCTGCCGGCGCTCCCGCGCGGGCTGCACCTGCTGCGGGTGTCCTTCTCGGGGGGCGCCGCGCACGGCGACTCGCGCGCGGTATTGCCGGTGCCGGTCGTCGTGTTCTGAGCGCGCCGCCCGGCCCCGGCGCCCGATTCGAGCCGGTCATCGGCGTGCGCGGGAATTGTATAGAATCGACCGAGGCGTGAGGAGAGTCAATGAAGATTGTCGTGCTGGTGAAAGAGGTTCCGGACACCTACGGTGACCGCAAGCTGAACCTCGAGACCGGGTTGGCGGACCGCGATGCCGGTGAGCGGGTGCTCGATGAGATCGGCGAGCGGTCCCTCGAAGTCGCGCTGAGCTACGCCGACAAGAACCCCGGCACCGAAGTGGTCGTGCTCTCGATGGCGCCGGAGGCGTCGGCCGCGACCATCCGCAAGGGACTCGCGATGGGTGCGGCATCCGCTGTGCAGATCGTCGACGGCGCCCTCGCCGGTGCCGACCTGGGTCTCACCGCGGAGGTGCTGGCCGCTGCCGTCAAGCGCGCGGGCTTCGACCTCGTGATCACCGGCAACCAGTCCACCGACGGCTCCGGCGGTGTCATCGGTGCGATGATCGCCGAGCACCTGGGGGTGCCGCACGCGACCGCCCTCGCCGCCGTCGAGATCTCCGAGGCATCCGTTTCGGGCACGCGCGTGACCGACGCCGGCACCGCCCGCGTCACCGCCCCCCTGCCCGCCGTCATCTCGGTGACCGAGGCCCTCCCCGACGCCCGATTCCCCAACTTCAAGGGCATCATGGCGGCGAAGAAGAAGCCGTTCGAGACGGTCTCGCTGGCCGACCTCGGTGTGGATGCCGGCGTCGACACCGTCGCGCGGTCCATCATGACCGTCGTGAGCGAGAAGCCGCCGCGTTCGGCGGGCGTGAAGATCACTGACGAGGGCGATGCGGGCGACAAGCTCGCGGCGTTCCTCATCGAAAACCGGCTGGCCTGAGGGGTATCGGCATCATGACTGACTTCGCTGCAGATTCGATCCTCGTCCACCTCGACGTGCTGCCCAGCGGTGAGCTGGCCAAGTCCGCCGCCGGCCTGCTGGGAGCCGCCGCATCGGTGGGCACCCCCGTGGCCGTGATCGTCGCCGGTGCCGAGCGCCACGACGAGCTCGCCGCGGCGGCCGGTGCCCTCGGCGCACAGGCGGTGCTCGTGGCCGACCTCGGCGGCGCCGACGCTGACTGTCCCGCACGTGGACGCCCTCGCCGCCGCTGCCGACCTCGTGCAGCCCGACGCCGTGCTCATCTCCAACTCCATCGAGGGCCGCGACATCGCCGCGCGCTTCGCCGCCCGCACGAAGCGCGCGCTGTCGGTCGACGCCGTCGGGGTCGCCCGCGACGATGAGGGCGTGCTGGCTCAGCACTCCGTCTACGGCGGTGCGTACAACGTCACGTCGGCGCCCACTTTCGGCGCCTACGTCATCACGGTGCGTCAGGGCGCCGTCGACGCCCGCGCCGAGGCCGTCGCCTCGCCGGCCGTCACGGCGCTGCAGGTCACCCCCTCCGGAGCGCCTGCCGCCGTCATCGAATCGTTCGAAGAGGCCGTCGTCGCCTCGACCCGGCCCGAGTTGCGCGGCGCCGGCAAGGTCGTCTCGGGCGGCCGCGGGCTGGGGTCGGGGGAGCAGTTCGCGCTCGTGGAGCAGCTCGCCGACACTCTCGGGGCCGCCATCGGTGCCTCCCGAGCCGCGGTGGATGCCGGCTACGTGCCCTACTCCTACCAGGTCGGCCAGACCGGAGTATCGGTGTCGCCGCAGCTGTATGTCGCTCTCGGCATCTCCGGAGCGATTCAGCACAAGGCCGGCATGCAGACCGCCAAGACCATCGTCGCCATCAACAAGGACGCCGACGCCCCGATCTTCGACATCGCCGACTTCGGCGTGGTGGGCGACCTCTTCCAGGTCGTCCCGCAGCTGATCGCGGCGCTCGAGGCGAACAAGGCCAAGTAGCCGTGGCGACATACGGGCGAACGGTGCGCCGGGGCCTTCCGCGGGTGTCCGGGGGAGAGCCGTGGCCGCCTGCCGGTGACGCTCCGGCGACGCTCGCGGGTGCAGCTTCCGACGCGGGTGTCGGCGCCTCCGCTGCGGCTGAGGTCCCCGCTGCGGCTGAGGTCCACGCTCCGGCTGCGGTTCCCGCCGCGCCCGCGGCTCCCGCTGCCGAATCCGTGGCCACGGCGGCGTCCGACCCCGCCCAGCCGGCACCCACTGCCGACCCCCAGCCAGCTCAGCCGCAGGACGCGACCGGCGAACCGACCCGGTCGGGCTCGACGCTGCGCCGCGGCCTGCCGCGGGTGCCGGGTGGCGAGCCCTGGCCGCCTGCAGGCTCCGGTCCGGCTGCTCTCGCGGCCGCGGCCGCACCCGCCCCGACCGCAGCGACCCCGGTCGCGCCCACCGAGGCGAGCGCGACTCCTGCACCAGCCGCTGCGCCCGCGCCCGCCGCTGCGCCCGCTGCTGCCGCTGCTGCCGCCACGACGGCCGCGGGCGGCGACGCCGTTCCGCTGCGCCGCGGTCTGCCGCGCGTCGTCGGAGGCGACCCCTGGCCGCCCGCCGGCACCGCGCAGCCTCGCGCGGTGAGCGCTCCGACCGAGGCCGCCCCGGTCTCCGCTGAGGCCCCAGCGGCCCCGACGGAGACAGCCGCACCGGCAGCCGCCGCCGCGGCCACGGCACCTGCCTCCGTGCCTGCGGCGTCCGTCGCATCCGCTGCCGCGGCATCCACCGCCGTCGCGACCGGACCGCGCCCGCCGCTCACCGTGCCGCGCACGGTGTGGCCGGGTGCTGCGGCATCCCGTCGTCCGGCCCCGAAGCCCGAACCCCGCCGCATCGGACCGTTCACCCGCGGCCAGTGGGCCGGTGTGTTCATCGTCGGCGGCGGCGCCCTGCTGGTCGCCGCGGCGATGGCGGTCTTCTTCGTGCGGTGGTTCCTGAGCCTGGAGTTCATGCAGGAGTTCCTCGCCACCTACCCCGGCGAGTACCACCTGCCCGAGGGCGCCCCCATCGGGTTCCCTGCGTGGCTCGGGTGGCAGCACTTCTTCAACGCCTTCCTCATGGTGCTGATCATCCGCACCGGCTTGCAGGTGCGCACCGAGAAGCGGCCCACCGTGTTCTGGACGCCGCGCCGCGACAAGAAGGGCAA
>NZ_JANJFJ010000053.1:0-3548 GCF_024626565.1 Microbacterium sp. zg.Y909 | reverse complement strand
GGGACGGTGCTCGTGATCCTCTTCGGGATGCTGGCAATCGCGGCATCCGTCAACGTGTTGGTGCCGCTGGTGCTCATGGTGGTGGCGGGGATCGTGCTGGCCTTCGGAATGGGGTTGGTCTTCCACCGGCCGTTGACGGATGCCGGTGCGGAGCTGCGTGACCACCTGGCGGGCCTGAAGATCTTCATCGACTGGGCGGAGGCGGACCGCATCCGCATGCTGCAATCGCCGATGGGTGCCGAGCGGCGCCCCGTCGACGTCGGCGACCCACGGCAGATGATCCACCTGTACGAGACGCTGCTGCCCTATGCCGTCGTCTTCGGGCAGGAGAAGAAGTGGGCTGATGAGCTGATGGTCCACTACGGAGACGCCGGGGTGACCCCCTCGTGGTACTACGGCTCCGCGGCCTTCAACGCCGCAGCGTTCTCGTCGAGCATCGCCTCGCTGTCGAGCGCCGCGATGTCGTCGTCGTCGACGTCGGGCGGCTCGTCCGGCGGTGGCTCCGCAGGCGGAGGCGGCGGAGGCGGCGGAGGCGGCGGCGTCTGACGCGCCCCGCGCCCGGCGGTCAGCTGCTGCGGCGCATCGCGCGGATGCCGACGGCGAGCCCGACCGCCGCAAGCGCCAAGGCGGCGACCCAACCCCAGAGGACCGGGCCGCTGCCGACGTCCCCGGCGAACAGGGCGCGCTCGGCCTGCACGACCCAGTTGATCGGATTCACGGTGGCGACCGCCCGCATCCATCCCGGCGCGGCGTCGAGGGGCAGCAGCATGCCTGACAGGATCAGCAGCGGGAAGATGAGCGTCTGCTGCACGCCCCAGAAGAGCCATTCCCTGTCGCGCGTCGCGAGGGCCAGCGCATACGACAGCGACCCCAGCCCGACGCCGAACACTGCGAGCAGTGCAAGGCCGACCGCGAGCCCGATCGGGTGGGTCGAGAAGCCGAACGGCCAAGCGATCAGCACGATGAGCAGGGCCTGCACGAGGATCGGCACGATCTCCTTGAGAGCGCGGCCGACCAGCAGCGACGAGCGCACCAGCGGCGCCACCAGCGTGCGTTCGTGCGAGCCGGTCATCATCTCGTACTGCAGGTTCGATCCCGTCGCGCCGGTGCCGAAGAGGACGATCATCACGAGCACCCCAGGCACGAACCACTGCAGGGTCTCGGATGTCGGCGTGCCGGAGGTGCCGATCAGCAGCGGCGCGAACAGCCCGAGGAAGACCAGTGGCTGCACGAGGCTGAAGATGAGCGTGAACGGGTCGCGCACCACGGGGCGGAGCTCCCGGGTGAGCACGTGCCACGTGTCGCGCGCGGCGTGAGGACGCACGGCGGTGTCAGGTCGGGCGGTGGTGGCGGTCATCGTGCGGCTCCTGTCGGCTGGGCGGCGGTGGCCGCCTGCGGTGTCTCGGTCTCGGTCTCGGTCTCGCCGGTTGCCGCGCCCTCTGCTGCGTCGCGCAGGGTGCGTCCGGTCAGCGCGAGGAAGACGTCGTCGAGGGTGGGCGGCACGCCCGTGGCGCGGGTGACGACGATGCCCGCTTCGTCCAGCGCGCGGATCGCCGCCGGCAGCAGCCGGTCGCCATCGGGCACGGTGAGGGTGAGGGATGCCGCGTCCTGACGCCGCACGTCGCGGTCAGTGAGGCGCCCGACCACCGGCAGCGCGGCATCCGCGTCTGCAGGCCGCTCGAAGCCGAGGGTGAGCAGATCGCCGGCCAGTTCCGCCTTCATGCGGGCGGCGGTGTCGTCGGCGATCACGCGCCCGCTGTCCATGACCATGACCCGCTTGGCGTACCGGTCGGCCTCCTCCAGATAGTGCGTCGTGAGGAACACTGTCGTGCCGTGCGTGGTGCGCAGGTCGAGGATGTGCTGCCAGAGGTTCGCCCGGCTCTGCGGGTCGAGTCCCGTGGAGGGTTCGTCGAGGAACAGCAGGGGCGGCGCGTGCATGAGCCCGAGCGCGATGTCGAGGCGCCGCTTCTGGCCGCCCGAGAGCTGCTGGACAGACCGCGACGCGAAGGGTGCGAGGTCGAGCGACTCGATGAGCTCGTCGGCCCGCGTGACTGATGCGGTGCGCGAGAGCCCGTAGAACGCGCCCTGGCTGAGCAGCTCGTCGCGCACCCGCTGTGAGAAGCTGCCGCTGGTGAGCTGTCCGACGTAGCCGATGCGGGCGCGCACACCGGCGGGGTCTCGCAGGATGTCGCGCCCGACGACGCGCGCGGTGCCTTCGGTCGGGGCGAGCAGCGTCGTTAGCATGCGCAGGCTCGTGGACTTTCCGGCACCGTTGGGGCCGAGAAATGCGACCAGTTCGCCGGCGGCGACCTGGAACGTGAGGTCGGTGACCGCCGCGACGGTCTTCTTCTTGACGGTGAAGCGCTTGGTGAGTCCCCGCGCTTCGAGGATGGGTTCGTTCGACATGCGCCGACCGTACGCGTCGTCGCGGACACATCCGGTCCGCATTGTCGGGCAGACTGCGGGACATGTCCGACACCACCTCTCGTGCGCTGGAGCTGCTGAACCTGCTGCAGACGCACCGGCACTGGCCGGGGTCCGAGCTCGCCCGGCGCCTCGGTGTGACCGAGCGGACCGTGCGCCGCGATGTCGAGCGGCTGCGGGAACTCGGCTACCGCATCGAGTCCTCGCCGGGCGCGGCCGGCGGCTATCGGCTCGACGCGGGGAGTGCGGTGCCGCCGCTGCTGCTCAACGACGATGAGGCCGTCGCGATGGCGATCGGCCTGCGCATCGCGGCGACGCAGCGCCTGATCGGTGGAGTCGACACGGCGCTGACGGCGCTGGCCAAGCTCGAGCAGGTGCTCCCTGCGGCGTTGCGTCGACGGGTTATGGCGCTCGCCGACACCGTGCATCCCGTCCGCATCGGCGGGGGAGAGGCGGCTTCCACCGCGGTCCTCGGCGAGTTGGCGCTCGCGTGCCGGGATTGCGAACGGGTGCGCTTCACCTACACATCGGCGGCGGGCGAGACGACGCACCGCCGGGTCGAGCCGCACTACCTGGCTCCCGCCGACCGGCACTGGTACCTGCTGTGCTGGGATCTCGAGCGAGACGACTGGCGGACATTCCGTGTGGACCGGCTCTCGGACGTCGAGCACGCGCGCGTGCTGTTCGAGCCGCGCCCGCTCACCGCGGAGGAGGTCGACGAGTTCATCACGGTTGCGCGATCGTGGGTGCGTCAGCCGGTGGAGACGGACGTGGTGATGGAGCTGCCGATCGACACCATGCGCGCGTCGTTCGGACAGTGGGGCCAGGGAGCGACGGCGGAGGATGCCGAACACACGCGGTGGCCCGTCGGCGGCGCGGACTGGCGCGAGACGATGTACGGGATGTCGTGGATACCCGCCGGCGTGCCGTTCACGACGGATCTCGCCGAGGCCCACCGTGCCGAGATGCGCGAGGCGCTGGTGCGGATCCTGGGCGCCCTCGATGCGCCGCCTCCACCGCCGCGCGTCTGACTGGTCTCGCCGGAGTCGGGCTGCACGGCGATCGCCATGCGACTGCGCGCCGGGTCGAGCGGTCCGCGTCGTGACGCGGGCAAGGGAAAGGCC
>NZ_JANJFJ010000052.1:0-14856 GCF_024626565.1 Microbacterium sp. zg.Y909 | reverse complement strand
GTGGCGGTGCGCCGCTGCGGGTCGCGGCGCTGAACTCGAGAACGCGCTGCGGGATGTCGGAATACACGCGGCCGGCCGGGCTGGTCCACACCAACACCCCGTCCGGCCGCTGTTCGACCGACCACGCGGTGTGGTGTTTGAGCGTGTGATGCCGTTTGCACAGATGGGCGAGGTTGCACGGCCGGGTGGGGCCGCCGCGGGCGAAGTCGATCGTGTGGTCGATGTCGCACACCCACACCGCCGCCCGGCAACCGGGGAATCGGCAGTGCTCATCGCGTCCGCGCAGCAGTCGACGCTGGGCGCGGGACGGCCGGTAGCGGTCGGCATCCTCCACGTTCCCGGTCGCGGCGTCGACGAACAGGCGATCCCACGACGTGGCGGTGGACGCGTAATGGCGGGCGGAGGCTGCATCGATGGGGCCGTGCCCCTGGAGGCTGGCCGGCACCTCGCGCCCCGCAAGGGTCGCGGACGGCACGGTCAGCTGGATGCGCGCCACAATCGCGTCGGTTTCACAGATCGTGTCGTCGGATGCCGCCGCGCTGGCATGGCCAGTGAGAAGCAGGTCGGTGAAGACGTCGGCGCGGCGCTGGTCCATCGTGCGGGTGTCTGCCGGAGCGGAGTCGTGGTCGGCGCCCGGGTCGCAGCTCTTCGCCTGATCGTGGCGGCCGCGCGCGTACTGCGAGACGCGGTCCCGGATGCCGTGCGCGAGGGGCGCCGGCAACAGCGCGACCACCTCTGCCATGCCGTCGTCGAGGTCCCGCACCCAGACGCGCCGGCCGGCCGCCGCGGTCGCGTGCCGGTCTGCCGACGGCGCGGGGTCGATTCGATGGGCGAGCATCGTGATGATCGGCTTCGCGCGCGCCGCGGTCTCTCGCTCCGCGACGGCCAGCGCCGCCTGCTCGAAGATCGCCCGCGCCTCTGGATCGGTGAGCCGCGATCCCGCCTCGCCGATCACCCGCAGGTGCGCGATGTCAATGAGTCCGTCCCGCAACGACTGCACGGTGCTCGGGAACTGCCTGAGCATGGTGGTCGCCTCGTGGATGCGGTTCTGCATGCCCCGGTCGGAACGCCGCAGCGCGGCGCCGATCTCGGCGGCGATGGATCGCAACGGCATTTCCCGCTCGCGCTGCGCGCTGATCGGGATGGGTGCGGTTTGTTCTGCCGCGATCGCGCCGGCTCGACCGAGCAGCGCAAACTGCCGGGCCTGCAGCGCGGCGATCTGCCGGTCAGTGTCGAGCATCTCCGCCACGACGTCGGATGTCGCGAGCGCGGCATCCGAGAAGGTGGCGGGGGAGCTGTTCATGCCCCTATTCTCGTGCGGACCTCCGACATCGGCGGGGCTTAAATCCCAGGTCTCTCAGACATTGTGGACAACTCCTGAATGGAGTCGCCTGTGGAGAAGTCGGAGGCGCTGAGCGACCTGCGGGCCGGGCTCGAGCGGGCAAGAGTAAGGGCCGGTCGGAGAGGCTTCCGACCGGCCCTTGTCCCTGCACCAAGAGTGTCCTGCAATCACATGCCGGTAGCTGCCACAGCAAAACAACTACCGTGCGAGCACTCTATAACGGAAAGATAACGGCACACAAGAGTTCGTCGTTACCTTTTTGTGATCACTCGATGCTGCGGTCCAATGCCAGTAGTCGGTCGCTGCTGCCAAGGATTTGTCGGTGACGACAAGCCTCTGTCCGCGTTACCAAGTGGCTTGTTCAGTAGGCCGCGCGATGCGCACGAACTTCCTGGCACCGGACAGCCTGGTGCGCCACCGCGGGGCCCGCCGCCGCGTCAGCGCGCGATCGCGGCGTTAACGGCTGCGGCAGAGTACTCCTGCTCGACGACGAGCGTCGCGAGGCCGACGATCGCGGCGCTTTCGCCCAGGGTCGAGAGGCTGATCGTCAGGTGGCGCGTCGCGCGGGGTAGTGAGCGCGGGTAGAGCGTCTCACGCACGCCCGCGAGCAGTGGTGCGGAGGCGAGCCGCCCGCCGAGGACGACGTCGGACGGGTTCAACAGCGATACGACCGTCGCAACCACCTCGCCGATCACCCGTCCGGCGGCCTGAGTCAGGCGGGCCGCGTCCGGATCCCCCGCAGCGAGGTACGCACCGACGTCCGATCCCGAAGATGCGTCCTTGCCGAGCTTTGTCAAGGCACGGGCCACAGCTCTTCCCGACGCGACTGCTGCGAGGCACCCGCGAGCTCCGCATTGGCATCGTTCGTCGTGGCCGGCCAGCTTGACGTGGCCGATGTCCCCCGCGCCGCCGTCGGTGCCGCGGTACACCTGACCGCCGAGCACGATTCCGGTTCCGATGCCCGAGGACACCTTGAGGAAGCAGAGTGCGCGCGAATCTGGGTGCGCAGCCCGCTGCTCGCCGAGGGCTGCCGCATCCGCGTCATTCGCGACGAGCACCGACACTCCGAGGCCGTCACGCAGGTGCTCAGTGATGGGGTAGGCGTCCCATCCGGGCATAAGTGGAGGCTGACTGGGTCGGCCGGAAGCCGGGTCCACCGGCCCCGGAATGCTCACTCCCAGACCCGCAACGCTTTCAATGGAGATCCCCGCCCGGCCCAGCAGGCGGTGGGCGCTTGCGCTGATCGCTGTGAGGGTGGCGCCGGGACCGTCCGCGACGGCGACCTCGACCCGTTCCTGGATTGCGATCCTTCCCGCCAGATCCGTCACTGCGACCGTCGTCTGGGTGGTGTCCACCGTCGCCGCCACCACGGTCGCGTGCGCCGAGTTGAACTCAAGGTGCCGAGAAGGACGTCCTCTGGTCACCCGGTCCGCCCCCGCCTCGACGATCAGCCCCGCGTCCAGGAGGGAGTCAATGCGCCCGTAGACCGTCATACGGGACAGGCCTGTGATCTCCAGTACATCCCCCCGGGTCAGCGCGCCACGTTCACGGATGAGTTCCAGTACGTCCCCCGGTCCAGGCATCCAGTAGCTCCCTCGCTCCGGCTTATGCTTGACAGTTAGACATAATGAATCTAACTTTTATACAAATCATACGTCGCGGTTCGCCGCGAAGACCCGTCCGGTAATGCTCGCGCAAGGAGGCGCCCGGTGAAAATCAAGCCCACAACACTGACCCTGACGGCGGTGTGTGCTGTCGCACTCGGCCTGACGGGCTGCACCGCCTCCGACGGTGATAGCGCAGAGAGCGGCATCACATTCTGGCTGCAGGAGGACCTTCCCGACCGCGTCGCCGCGACCGAGGCCATCGTCGCCGCGTTCAGCGAAGAGACCGGCATCGACGTCGAGGTTGTCTCCGTCGCTGAAGACCAGTTCAGCCAGCTCATCATTTCCTCCGCGGCAGCCGGCGATCTACCAGACGTCATCGGAGGAATCTCCCTCCCGCAGGTGCGCACACTCTCAGCGAACGAGCTGGTGGACACGGATGCGGTCGGCACGGTGATCGACAATCTGGATGCCGCGACCTTCTCGGAGCGCGCTGTCGAACTAACTTCTGACGGCGACGTGCATCTTGCAGTGCCGAGCGAGTCGTGGACGCAGATGCTCTTCTATCGCACGGATCTGTTCGAAGCAGCTGGCCTGCCGGTACCTGACTCTTACGAGTCCATCCTCGAAGCGGCTGAGACCCTGAACACCGGCGGTATGGCCGGCTTCGTTGGAGCGACCGCCCCGGGGGATGCCTTCACCGAGCAGACCTTCGAGCAGATCGCGCTCGGCAATGACTGCCAGCTCGTCGGCGACGACGGGGATGTGGAACTCGATACTGAGGAGTGCGTCGCCGCTTTCGAGTTCTACAGTGACCTCACCAGCAACTATTCGGTGCCGGGTGCGCAGGATGTCAACACCACCCGCGCGACCTATTTCGCAGGAAACGCGGCGATGTTCATCTGGTCGAGCTTCGTGCTGGACGAGCTCGCCGGACTCCGAGACGATGCCAAGCCGTCCTGCGCGGAGTGCGCGTCGGACCCCGCTTTCCTTGCGAACAACACCGGGGTCGTCACGGCCATCGCCGGACCGAACTCGGACGAACCCGCCCAGTTCGGGGAGATCACGTCGTGGACCATCACTGACGGGGCGAACACCGAGGATGCGCAGGCATTCGTCGAGTACATGATGGGCGCCGGATACGAGGACTGGATCGCCATCGCTCCGGAAGGAAAGGTGCCCGTGCGCACCGGCACGTCCGAAGACCCCACGGCCTTCTCCGAGGCATGGGCGACTCTGCCCGCGGGCGTCGACGTGAAAGCGCCGCTGTCAGATTTCTACGCACCCGAGGTACTCGAAGCCGTAGCAGCCGGCCCGGAAGACCTGGCTCGATGGGGGATCACCCAGGGTCAGGGGACCCTGCTCGGCGCGCTTCAGGGTGAGCTTCCCGTGTCGATCGCCGTCAATGACGTGTCCCAGGGTGGCGACCCGGCGGCGGCGGCCGCCAAGGCTGCCGAGGCGGTGCGCTCGATCGCTGACTCACTCCAGTGACCCAGCTCGCAGGGGGGACGGGCCTCGCCGGCCCTGACCCGGCTGCGCGGCAGCACCCCAAGGGTGGGCGAGGTCTCCTGCGATCGGCGAAGAGCAGGGAGGAGAACCGAGCGGGACTGATTCTGATCTCGCCGACCCTCATCATCATCGTGGTGGCGGTGGTCGTACCGATCCTCTGGGCGATCGCGCTTGCCTTCCAGCGTGTCCGGCTGATCAACATCCGCGGGACGGGTTTCTTCGGCGATTACACCATCGACAACTTCGTCGGTGTCCTCACCTCGCCCGGCTTCCTCGGCGCACTGTGGACGACCCTCGTGTACTCCGTCTGCGGCACAGCGCTGGCGATCGGGGTCGGCATGGTTGCTGCGCTGGCGCTGCGCAAGCCGTTCCGTGGACGAAGTCTCGTCCGCGCCGCCCTCCTTCTGCCCTATGTGGCACCGGTCGTCGCCGCGACCTTCGTGTGGTCGACCATGCTGAATCCGCAGTTCGGCCTCGTCAACTGGTTCGGCACGACCGTCCTGGGCTGGGAGGATCCGGTTGCCTTTCTGTCTCAGCGCTCCCTACCGGTATCGCTCTTCGGCTTGGAAACACAGATCCCGATCGCGTTGATCACGGTCATCGTCTTCGAAGGCTGGCGATCGTTCCCGTTCGCGTTCCTCTTCTTGACTGCGCGGCTGGCCGCGGTCCCGGACGTGCTGGACGAGGCCGCCCGCATCGATGGTGCGACGCCCACGCAACGCTTCCGTCACATCGTGCTGCCGCAACTGCTCCCCACGGTCGCGGTCCTGTGCGTCCTTCGGTTCATCTGGACCTTCAACAACTTCGACGACATCTACCTGCTCACCGGCGGTGGGGCAGGCACGGAGGTCGTCTCGGTGCGCGTGTTCAACTACCTGACAGCGCGCGGCGACATCGGCGCCGCCGCGGCGCAAGCTCTCATTCTCGCCGTCATCCTTGCGGTGCTCGTCACTGTGTACCTGAAACTGTTCGGTCGGAATGAGGAGATCTCATGACATCGGCGGCCTCACACGAGCCTCGCGTGCCCAGCCGTCGCGGCGTCAGCCGGGACCGCTTCGAGAACGCACTGTTCCGCGTCCTTCGGCCGGTGGTCATCGTCGTCCTGCTCATCGTTGCCGTGTTCCCGTTCTATTACATGTTCCTGCTGAGCTTCCGCAGCCTCGACTCGCTCCTGCAGAATCCAGGCGCGTTGTGGATCTCGGCGGATGAGTTCGACCTGTCCACGTACGTCGATGTGCTCACCCCGGTATCCGACGGGGGGCAGGGCTTCATCGTGTTCATGCGCAACTCGCTCCTCGTCGCGCTCGGAACGGTGGCGCTCACCCTCCTCGTCGCGATTCCGGGTTCGTACGCTGTCAGTCGGCTGGCATTCTTCGGGCGCCGACAGGTGTCGGCCCTGTTTCTCGCCGTCTACTTCTTTCCGAGCATCTTGCTCGCCGTGCCGCTTTTCGTCTTCTTCACCCAGATCGGACTCCGCGGGTCACTCGTGGGCTTGCTCATCGTGTACGTCTCGCAGGTCGCCGCCGTGTCGATCTACACGTTGCGCAATTACTTCGCAACGATCCCCGTATCACTCGAGGAGGCTGCGGCCATAGACGGGGCCTCGCGGCTCCAGATCATGCGCAAGGTCAGCCTTCCGCTGGCGATGCCCGCCATTGTGTCGAACGGACTGTTCATCTTCATGATCGCGTGGAACGAGTTCCTTTTCGCGCTGCTCTTCCTCGTCGAAAGACGTGATTCGTGGACCGTCTCGCTCGGCCTCTCACAGCTTTCCGGGAGCATCGAGGTCCCCACCACCGTGCTGATGGCGGGGTCTGTCCTGCTCACTCTGCCGATCCTCATCCTCTTCTTCGCCTCCGAGAGGCTTCTCACCGGCGGTCTCACCGCCGGTGCGGAAAAGGGCTGAGCCACCACTGAAAGGAGGGCGCATCGTCGTGCCCCATATCGTCCAGTTCACCGCGCCAGGCGAGGTCGCGCTCGTCGAGATCGATCCCGCACCGCTGACGGCCGGATCAGTGCGCATTGCGACGTGGTACTCGGGCATCTCGGCGGGCACCGAACTCACGGCCTACCGCGGGACCAATCCCTACCTCACCTCGAGTTGGGACGCCGCGCGGCGCCTTTTCGTTCCGGGCGAGCCCAGCTTCGCCTACCCGGTGCAGGGCTGGGGCTACTCCGAGGTCGGCCAGATCGTGGAGGTCGCCGACGACGTCACCGACCTGCGTACCGGCGACGTCGTCCACGGCATCTGGGGCCACCGCAGCGACGCTGTCCTGCCGGCTTCAGTCGTCGCCGCTCGTGTGATGCCGCCTGACGCTGCCCCGATACTCGGTACCTTCGCGCGCGTGGCTTCAATCGCGCTCAACGCCGTGCTCGCGGCGGACGTTCGCCTCGGTGAGCGGGTCGCGATCTTCGGTCAGGGCGTCATCGGTCTGCTTGCCACGCGTCTCGCCACTCTCTCGGGTGGCCGCGTCCTCGCCGTAGATACAGTGGAGCAACGGCTCCAGGTGGCCCGCCGGTTCGGCGCACAGGAGGTCATCGACGCTCTGCGGCCAGGCGGGGCAAGCGAACTCATCCGTGACCTGACCGACGGAGGTGCGGACAGCGCCGTCGAGCTGTCCGGCAGCGACCGTGCGCTCCACGAGGCGATTCGCTCGGTCGTCGTGGAGGGGGTGGTGGCGGCATCCGGGTTTTACCAGGGCGGGGCGGCCTCGCTGCGTCTGGGCGAGGAGTTCCACCACAACCGCGTCAGGCTCGTTGCCAGCCAGATCTCGGGCGTTCCTGTCAGACTCGGCGGCAGATGGGATCAGCCGCGACTGGTCCGCACTGTCATGGAGGTGATCCTCTCAGGGGCGGTCGATGCCGGCAGTCTCATCACAGATGTCGTGTCGGCTCCCGATGTCGGGGACATATTCGCCCGGCTCGACCGGGGAGATCCCAGCATCCTGCAGGCCGTACTCCGGTTCGACGCCGCGCCGCTACCATGATCGGCGGCGCTTTCGACACTCGTCCGCGGGTGCCGGCGGAACCGCTGGGGGTCGGCCTCATCGGGGCAGGCTCCATCGCGCGCACGGCGCATCTTCCCGCGTACGCCGAGTGGGGCATTCCCACCGTGGCCGTCGCCTCCCGCACACGGGAGCACGCTCGGCGCCTCGCGGAGGACTTCTCCATCCCCGTCGTGCACGGCAGCGTCAAGGAGTTGCTCGAGGACCCCCGCGTGGGATTCGTCGACATCGCCACGGGCCCCGTGGGCCGCCTCGATCTCATCGAGGCAGCGGTCGCCGCCGGCAAGCACGTGCTCGCCCAGAAGCCGCTGCTGGTCGACGAAGCCGAGATCCCGCGCCTTGAGCGACTGCTGCACGCGGCAGGCGACAGGGGAATCCGCGTCGCCGTCAATCAGAACGCTCGTTGGGCGCCGGCGTGGCGGCTGGCGACGCTGCTTATCCGCGACGGCGCAATCGGCGAAGTGATTGGCGTGACTCACCTGCACGACAAGCCGCTCCCGCCGCTTGCCGGCACTCCGTTCGACGATGTCCCGCACATGCTCATCTCCGACTACCTCGTGCACTGGATCGACATCACGCGCTGCTGGCTGGAGGGGAGTACGGTGTCATCGGTCACGGCCGCGGATGGCCGTGTCCCCGCACAGCCCGACGTTGCCCACAATCCGTGGAATGCAGACGTCGCTTTTCGAACGTCCAGCGGAGCGACCGCGTCGATCCGGGTGGTGGGCAATGCCCGGACCCGCGCCGGCGGCTGCCCGTTCTGGATTCACGGCACGGAGGGGACGTTGCGCGGCAGCGTGCTGCTCGGCAGCGATGGCCTCGAACGGGAACGAGGGGGCGAAATCACGCGCTTTGCGCTGGAGGGCCAGTGGTTCCCCGACGGGTTCGCGGGGGCGATGGGTGAGCTTCTCACGGCGATCGCCGAGGATCGCGAGCCGGAGAACTCCGCCGCACACGTGCTCGCCACCGTTCGCATCGGTCTCGCCGCCGTGGAATCCGCCGAAGCGGGCGGTTCGCCAGTGAGGCCGCCCCACCTCGATCTCACAACTTCGACACGACAGGCTGCTCAGTGAACGTCATCGACGAGGTACCCGTCAGCCCCACCGCTCGGGTCTATCCGGAAGGGTGGCAGAGTTGGAGTCCGACCACCTGGTACAGCCGTCATGATCAGGCGCACCGGCCCAGCGACGATGCGCAACGGCTGATGCGCTTCCGCCCCGGCACTCGGCTGCCGGAGGCCGGTGTGCAGGGCGAGGGTCTCCTCGTCCTCGACCCGGGCGAGGGGGCACCGGTCCGCACGTACGCGACGTCCGACGCGTCGACCAAAGTCCCCTCGATCACCGCCGAATGGCACGGCGAGCGCGTCGTCGTGCGGTCGAACGGTGCTGTGGCGGCGACGCTGACGGAGGGCACGGGCCAGACGGCGCTGACGCAGTTCGGCGACCGCTTCGGCGCGGCGAGGGGGGCGCGGACGGCCGCGTCGGTCCCCAGGGTGTGGTGCACCTGGTATCGCTACTTCGAAGAGGTTACCGCGGCGGATGTGGCCGAGAACGTGCGCGAGATCGAGCGTCGGGAGCTTCCGGTCGACGTCGTCCAGATCGACGACGGATGGAGTCTCGGCGCGGGGGAATGGACGCGACCGAATTCCCGGTTCGGATCGATCGCTGATGCTGTTTCCGCGATCCGCGACAGCGGGCGTCGAGCCGGCATCTGGCTCGCTCCGTTCTCCGTCGGGCGCACGTCCGACCTCGCTCGGACGCATCCCGAGTGGCTCACCGGCCCGGCCGGATTCAACTGGGGCGACGATCTGGTCGGACTCGATCTGACCCACCCTGGTGTGCGCGCTTACGTGGCGGATGTGTTCTCCGCCCTTCGCGACGTCGGCGTGGAGTATCTGAAGCTTGACTTCCTGTACTCGGGCGCTGTGCCCGCTGGTCGCTTCGATCGGGATGCGACACCGATCGCTGCGTACCGGTCGGGCCTCGACCTCATCCGTGAGGTGATGGGTCCCGACACGTATCTCCTGGGATGCGGGGCTCCGATTCTCCCGAGTGTGGGCCTCGTCGACGCCATGAGGGTCGCATCCGACACTTTTCACGAAGGCGGCGAGAACGGTTCGCAAGGCCTTCGGGGCCGCATGTCGCTCGAAGCCCGATCCTGGCAGGACGGGCGCCTGTGGACGACTGATCCCGACTGCCTCGTCGCCCGGCCCAGCTTCGCCCTGAGGGAGGAATGGGCCGACGTCGTCCTTCGTGCCCCCGGCGTTCGCGGGTTCTCGGACCGTATCTCGGAGCTGGACGCCCGCGGCATGGAACTCGTGCGACAGCTCCTCAAAGGAGGGCGCGCATGAGCGGGACGTATGACCTGCGAGAGCGCCTCGAGCCTCTGGTCACCAAGCTGTACCCGACTGCAGCCTCGACGGTGCTCGACGCGCTCGTCGCCCTGGCCGGGGAATGGGCTCCGCGCCTGGCTTCGCGGGCGGGCACCCGACCCGACGAAGGCACGGCGTATCTCATCACCTACGGCGACGCGTTCCGGCGCCCGGAGGAAGCTCCGCTGCACACGCTGGCCGACGTCCTGCGCAGACACGTCCGCGACGCAGTCACTGACGTGCACCTCCTGCCGATCTACCCTTGGACCTCCGACGACGGCTTTGGTGTCGTCGACCACCGCCAAGTGAACCCCGAGCTAGGATCCTGGGACGACCTCGTCGAACTGCGCGCCGATCACGCGCTCGCGTTGGACTTCGTTGCGAACCATGTCTCGAGCTCAAGCGCGTGGTTCCGCGGATGGCTGGCGCGGGATCCCCGCTACGCCGGCTATTTTCTCGAACCCGGCGACGACTTCGATACCAGCGCCGTGGTTCGTCCCCGTACGAGCCCGCTCTTCCACGAATACCCGCGGCCGGACGGCACAATCGCTCGCGCGTGGACGACATTCGGTGCCGATCAGATCGACGTCGATCCCAGCACCCCGGCGGTCCTCCTTGAACTCACAGACGTGCTGCTGGGATACATCGCACGTGGCGCCCGTACCGTGCGACTGGACGCGATCGGATATCTCTGGAAGCAGTCGGGGACGACATCGATTCACTTGCCGCAGACGCATGCGGTCGTGCGCATCTGGCGCGTGCTACTCGACGCCCTCGCGCCCGGCACGCTGCTCCTGACCGAGACCAATGTTCCCCACGCCGACAACGTCACCTATTTCGGCGACGGCTCGAACGAGGCCAACATGGTCTATCAGTTCGCGCTTCCGCCGCTCGTGCTTCACGCGTTCGTGACGGGGCGTGCCACACAACTCTCCGCCTGGGCCGCGCGGATAGGGCCCGTGAGCGCCACCGCCACGTGGTTCAACTTCCTCGCCAGCCACGACGGTATCGGCATCCGCCCCACCGAAGGGCTGCTCACAGACGACGACCGCGCACTGCTGGTCGAGCGGACCCGAGCACGAGGTGGCCGCGTATCGATGGCACGTCGCCCAGATGGATCTGAGGGAGTGTACGAGCTGAACACCAACTATCTCGATGCGCTCGTAGACCCGACCGACGCTGATCCGGACGCCTCGGCCGTCACGCGCGGGCTCGCCGCCCACGCGATCCTCTTATCGGTCGTGGGTGTTCCCGCCATCTACTACCACTCGCTCCTGGGATCGGGACAGGACCGGGAGGGGATGACGCGCTCCGGCATCGCGCGTCGGATCAACCGGGAAGTGCTCGACGCCGATCGATTGGCGGATGAACTGTCGACGTCGGGTCGCCGCTCCGGGATGCTCGAGGGCTTGCGTCGGCTCCTCGAGGTCCGCCGTATGCTCCCGGGATTCTCTCCATTCGCGACGCAGACGGTGGCGGACCTCGACGAACGGGTCTTCGTCGTGCGCCGCGCCGCCGACACCGCGGACGAGATCATCGCGGCGATCAACGTGAGCGCTGATGAGGTGCAGTTGCCTTCTCTTCGCGGTACAGATGTGCTGACGGGCCGGGACACGCGCGGACTGACGCTCCCGCCGTTCGGGTACGCCTGGCTGCGGCAGCGATGACATTGCCCTACCGCGTTCTCATCGACTCGTTACCGGCGCGATAGCCAGGGCATGCAGACGCTTCCTTCAGGGCGTTAGCGTTTGTGCATGCAAAGCCGCTGCTCCTCCGATGAACGCCGTCCGGCAGGGCGACGTTCGCCCCGCCCGCTCGGCTATGTCTGGGTCGACGTAGCGGACGCCGTGATTGCATACGTCGGCGCGACCGGGTTCGACCCCGAGCTGCGTACGTTCCTCCATCTGACGAGCGCCGACCCCGACATCGGGCGTGTGCGCGCATCCATCCCGGAGATCGCCGAGCGCGACTTCGACGTTCTCAAATTCGTCCTGCCCGACGATTCCCCGCGTCCCGCGGCAAAGCGGGCACTCTTGGCGCGGCTCGCTGACATGGGCCTTGCCGACGCTCCAGAGGACGGCTCGCTGGAGGAGAGGACGCCCGGCGGGGTGGAACCCATCGTCACAGCCCTGCGTGAACAAGTCGAGCGAGTGAAGCGCGCGCACTGGACGTGCTGGGGGGCGAGGTGCCCCTCGCCGGAGAATGGCCTACCCTCGGGCGACCTCCTTCGTGAGCCCGAACCGGAGCAGAAGATCCGGTTTCAGGAACGACGTGATGTAGCCGATGTGCCGTTCGTCGACGGTGAGCAACGTGAGGGACCAGGCGTGGTGCGGGGCGAGGTCTCGCGCCGGGTCAGTGGTCCGCTCACTCATGCTGTTAGTCGGTCAGGCGCGCCCGACACGACGCAGGGCATCGCGCCGCACCGACAGAGTCAGGCCGAGGCCCGCGTAGGCCGGTAGCGCAGGGCGACCGCCCCTGACCGGAAACCATGACGGTCGATGAGCTCGAGCCGCACGCTCTCGCGCAGACCGGCGAGCAGCGTCGGTCCGTGCCCGGCGATGACCGGTTGCACGAGGAACTCGTACTCGTCGATCAGCCCCAGATCCGCCAACGCCCGGGGGAGCGTCACACCTCCCACCCAGAGGCCCTCGCCCGGCTCCTGCTTGAGCCGTTGGACCTCCTGCGCCAGGTCGCCTCGCACCAGCTCGGCATTCCAGTCGACTCCGCTCAGGGTGCTCGACACGACGTACTTCTTCGCCCGGTCGATGCTCTCGGCGAAGGCGACGTCCCCCGAGCCCATCCAGTCGGGCCACGTGCCGGTGGCCGGCTTGCGCCACGCGGACTCCATCATCTCGTAGGTCACCCGGCCGAAGAGCAGGGCGTCGGCCCGCTCCATCTCCGCGGTCCAGTAGCGCATCGACTCCTCGTCCGGCGCGATCCCCGCCTCGTGATCGCAGCAGGCGTCGATCGTGATGTTGATCGAGTATCGAAGGGGTCTCATCTCGTCGCTCTCCCTTGATGCGCGCGGCAGATCCGCCTGACGGCGGCCAGACTAGTACCGGCGCGTCCTCTGGCGTAGAGGCCTGCCGTGCCGCTCGTGGGTCATCCGATCCGCCGAGCCCGATGCTCCGTGAAAGAACAATCGGCAACCCGTGTACTCCCTCCTCCTCACGATCATCTACGTCGCGTTCGTCAGCCTCGGATTGCCGGACTCCCTCGTGGGCGCCGGCTGGCCGGTCATGCACCAGGACCTCGGCGTTCCCCTCGCCTTCGCCGGCATCATCACGATGGTGATCGCGGGCGGCACGATCCTGTCGAGCCTCGCCTCGGAGCGACTCACGCGCCGATTCGGTGCGGGCGTGGTCACCGCCGTGAGCGTGGGGATGACGGCTGCCGCGCTCGTGGGCTTCTCGTTCTCGGGCTCGTTCTGGATGCTGTGCCTCTGGGCCATCCCCTACGGGCTGGGAGCGGGCGCGGTCGACGCGGCGCTGAACAACTACGTCGCGCTGCACTACGCGGCGCGGCACATGAACTGGCTGCACAGCTTCTGGGGTGTGGGGGCATCGATCAGCCCCTTCATCATGAGCTACGCCCTCACCTCGGGTATGGGCTGGTCGAGCGCCTACCTCATCGTCGGCGTGATCCAGGCGGCGCTCACCTTCGTGCTGCTGGTGAGCCTCCCGCTGTGGGGCAAGGTCAACCCGGTGGCCCCGACACACCACGAGGCCGACGCCGACGACGAAGGTTCGGATGCCGCCGAGGCATCAGGGCGGGGGAGTGCCCACGTGCCGCTCGGCCAGGCGCTGCGCATCCCCGGGGTCGCACTGATCCTCACGGCGTTCTTCGCCTACTGCGCGCTGGAGAGCACGGCGATACTGTGGGCGTCGACCTGGCTCGTCACCGACCGCGCCGTGGAGCCGGCGACCGCTGCCGCGTTCGCCTCGCTCTTCCTCCTCGGCGTCACCGCAGGACGCTTCCTCGCGGGCTTCTTCGCCGACAGGATCGGCGACCGGTCTCTCATCCGCGGCGGGTTCGTCACGATCGGCCTCGGCGTGGTGCTGCTCGCGCTGCCGCTCGAGACAGACGTGCTCGCGCTCGCCGGTCTCGTGCTCACCGGCCTCGGCGCCGCGCCGATCTATCCCGCGATCATCCACTCCACGCCCGTGAACTTCGGCCGGCGCAATTCGCAGGCCATCATCGGCATCCAGATGGCGGCGGCCTACACCGGCTCGACCTTCGCGCCCCCGCTGTTCGGTGTGCTCTCGGCGTGGATCGGGATGTGGCTGTTCCCGCTCTTCCTCGGCATCCTCGTCATCCTGGGCCTCGTGATGTCGGAGTGCCTCAACCGGCTTGTCGGCCGGCGCGAGCGTATCGAGCAGCCCAGCGCCTGAGCCGGATGCCGCGGACGTCGCGGTCGGCGAGGCGCTCATCGCCTCGGCGGCAGTCAGGTGCTGAGCCCCGCGGCCACCGTCACCCGATCTCGCCGCCGGCGACCGTCTCGGCCAGCGCGTGCACGCGGGGGAGGTGGTGGGCGCCGTAGAAGTCCGCGGACGTCAGGCGTGCGGCATCCGTCTCGGACGGGGTCTCGCGCGCCAACACGGCGGTTACGGCGAGGGCGTGCATCCAGCCGCCCGCGAGCGTGCCCAGCAGCATCAGGTACGGCACGCTGACGGCGTATGCGTCGCGCGGCGATGAGGCGAAGCCGAGCAGGTCGGCGGTCGCACGCCGGGATGCCGCGAGCGCCCGTTCCAGTCGCTCGGCGGTGCGCACCGCGACGGGGTGGTCGAACGCGCGCAAGCCTGCCACGGTCTCGTCGATCCGCTCGAACAGCTCCGACACGGTGGCGCCGCCGTCGCGCAGCACCTTGCGGCCGACGAGGTCGTTCGACTGGATCGCCGTCGTGCCCTCGTAGATCGTGGTGATGCGCACATCGCGGTAGTGCTGGGCGGCGCCGGTCTCTTCGATGAAGCCCATGCCGCCCTGCACCTGGATGGCGTCGCTCGTGACGGTGATGGCATCCTCTGT
>NZ_JANJFJ010000443.1:0-3362 GCF_024626565.1 Microbacterium sp. zg.Y909 | reverse complement strand
AGGGCGTCGGGTTCGCTCTGCGCGGCACGCAGGTGCTGCGCGGCCTCACGCACAACCGCCAGGCCACGTCGCTGTTCCAGCGCATCGTGCATCCGATCTCGACGCGCCGCAGCGCCATAGCCGCCGTGGGCGACGAGTTCCAGCGGCTGCTGCCGGCGGGTCAGCAGCTGATGACCCGGATGCCGCAGGCCACGATCCCGCAGAAGTTCACCCGGGAGTGGCTGGAACTCTCGGGACGCCAGGTCGAGCAGTTCCGCGCCATCATGCCGCAGGCGCAGCTGGGCGCGAATGGACTGCGCGCCTCGTTCGTCGAGGGGATGGGGCACGGGGCCGAGCGGGTCTTCCGCGGTGCGGAGATGTTCGGTTCGGGCCTGGACATCACCAGCCTCGGGCTCACCACCCTCGAGAACCTGCCGGCTTCGGCCATCGAATCGGTGCCCTACCTCGACGACGTCGCATCAGGCTGGACGTCGGCGAAGGAGTCCCTCACCGGCGCGGTTCCGACAAACTGGCAGCCGGGCGTGCGCTGAGATGACACCGGAGCGACGCGACCGCCTCGAGCGGATGTCCAAGCCGCTGGCGCTGCTGACAGCCGGGGCTGTGATCGTGTGCGACCTGGTGCCCTTCGTGGTGCTCACGGTGGCCGCGCTCATCGTCGGGGCGACCACCGGCGAGCAGCCCGCGCACAACGGCTTCGCCCCCGACGGGGCGTTCCCCGCCTTCGACCCGCAGCTGTGGCTGACGTGGGGGCCGGTGTTCTGCCTGGCGGCCTGGATCCTCGTCACCTTCCCCGTACCGCTGTCCCGCCCCGGGATCTTCGGTCGCGGCATGCAGCTGGGCTTCGCGCTGCTGGCGATCCTCGCGACGGCGCCGCGCGTGCTGGGCTTCCACAATGCCCCCGGCATCGCCGACGCGGCATCCCTCGCCGTCTTCCCGGCGCTGGCGGGCCTTGCGGCCCTCGTGCTGGCGCGGATGGTGCTCGGCGCCCTGGGTGCGCTGCCCCGATCCTGGCGGCAGTACCTCGACGCCGCGGGCAACCGCGTGCGACCCGCGCCGCTGGACGCGCGCCGCCCGCCACTGGCGGAGGTGCCGCAGTGACCGCCGCCGCAGGAGTCTCGTACCGCGTCGTGCTGCCTCCCGGCTGGCTGCTGCTGCCGGTGCGCGACCGCTCCGACGACGAACTGCGCCGGCTCATCACCGACCAGTACGCGCACCTCCCGCGGGACAGCGCCGGCCCCTACATCGGGCGCCTCGCCGATGCCATCGTCGACGGCGCGCGGCAGGCGCGCGAGCTCGACGTCATCGACATCCTGCTGCCCCTGGGCACGGCGTGGCAGGCGCCGGTGTCGACCTCCATCGCCATCGCCATCGGGCGCGACGACGACGCCGAGCCGGCGGGTGAGGTCGTCGAAACCTCTGCGGGCGCCGCGTGGCGGGTACAGACCGAGCGACCCGCGCAGGCGCTGCGGCGCGTGGAGTACGTCTGGCGGGTGCCGGATGCCACCGGGCTGCTGCTCGTGGCATCGTTCTCGATCGTCGGCGACGACGATCCCGAACTGCAGCCCATCGTCGACGCGCTCACCGGGCTGTGCGACGCCCTCGTGGCCACCGTGCGCTGGGACGCCGACCAACCTGCGACCGCGGAGGCACCGGCATGACGCTGCTCATCGACTGGGACCGGGAGCGCTGGCTGTACGTGCCGACCGCCTTCCCGTGGCATGTCTACCCCGATGAGGACGCCTGGGTCGACACGATCACGTGCGCCTTCGGCCGCGCCGGCTGGACCGACGACGAGACCGGGTGGCTCGGAGACTATCTACGCGGCCTGCGCGCCAACAACCAGGCCGGCGCGCACCGGTTCGCCTGGCTGGTCGACCCGCGCACGCTGCTGGTGTCGGTGGACGTGTTCGACCTGCCGCCGGACCCCTCGGCGACGCTGCACGACCTCACCGGATCGGGCGGCACCGACTCCGACGCGCGCGAGCCACTCGTGGTCGACATCGTCGCGGCGGGTCTCGGCCCCGGGGCACGCGTCGAGCGCGTGCTGCGCGTGCCCCGTGCGACCGCCGAGAGCCTCGGCCCGCCGCAGGATGAACTGCTCGCGATGGTGTTCTGGGTGTTCCGCTCCGCCAAGGCCGACGTGGTCGTGACCGTCAGCCACAGCGAGCCGGCGATGATCGCCGCGGTGCTCCCCGAGATCGAGCAGCTCGTCGACACCATCTCGCTCGCCGACTAGGGCGCGACGATGGGCGGTCGACGCGTGAGTGCTCACTCGGGGGCGTGAGTACTCACGCGGCGGCGTGAATACCCACTCGCGAGTGCTGATAGGGTCAAACCGACCGGGCGGTATGCTCCGGTGAGACCCGTCGCGCAAGGAGGCGCCATGCAGAGGTTCGAGGGCACCGTCTCTCTGATCACGGGGGCGAGCCGCGGCATCGGGTTCGCGATCGCCGAGCGCCTGGTCGCCGAAGGCGGATCGGTGGTCATCACCGGCCGCCACCCCGACACCCTCGCCGAAGCGGTGGCGACACTCGGCCCGAAGGCCACGTCGGTCACGGGCCACGCCGACGATCCCGCTCACCGCGCCGAGGTCTTCGCGCACGTGGCCCACACCCACGGGCGGCTGGACCACCTCGTCAACAACACCGGCATCAACCCGGTCTACGGACCGGTGCTCGACATCGACCCCGCCGCCGCGCGCAAGATCCTCGAGGTCAACGTGATCGGCGCCCTGGAATGGACCCGCGACGCCGTGGCCGCCGGGCTTTCCCGCTCGGTCGTCAACGTCGCGTCGGTCGCGGGGGTGGCCGCGAGCCCCGGCATCGCGTTCTACGGCATCTCGAAGGCGGCACTGATCAACCTGACGATGCAGCTGGCCGACGAGCTCGCCCCCGGCCTGCGGGTCAACGCCGTCGCCCCTGCCGTGGTCAAGACGCGCTTCGCCCGCGCCCTGTACGAGGGTCGCGAAGACGAGGCCTCCGCCGCCTACCCGCTGCGGCGGCTCGGCGAGCCCGCCGACATCGCCGGCCCGGTCGCCTTCCTGCTCTCGGGGGACGCGGCCTGGGTCACCGGCCAGACCCTGCTCATCGACGGCGGCGCGTCGGTGCGCCCCATCGGTTGAGAGAGGATGAACGCATGAAGCAGACCAATGTCGCCGACGCCGTCACGCGGGCCGCCGTCGACCTCTTCGCCGTGCAGGGCTACGCCAACACCAGCGTGCAGCAGATCGTCGAGGCCGCCGGTGTCACCAAGGGCGCGATGTACCACTACTTCGAGTCGAAGGACGATCTGCTCTTCGGCATCTACGACCGGCTGCTGACCCTGCAGAAGGCGCGGCTCGACGAGATCGTCGCCCGAGGAGG
>NZ_JANJFJ010000442.1:0-3379 GCF_024626565.1 Microbacterium sp. zg.Y909 | reverse complement strand
CCCACCCCCGCAGCGAGGTCGCCGGTTTTTCCCGGCCGTCCTCAGAGGATCGGTGATCGGCCGCGTGGTTATCCTGTCGCCGCGTCTCCCGCGGTGGTGCCCACCGTCAGCGACATTCGGCCCGATCACCGGCGGGGCGCGGCGTGAACACAACCGCCGCGTTGCGACACATATCGGAAGGCAATCATGAACTCACCATTCTCTTCCCCTGGGCGCGCAGGCCATCGGAAAGCCGGTTTGCTCGCACTTCTCGGCACGCTTGCTGCAGCAGCCCTGGCGGTGACACCGCTGATGCCCGCACATGCGAGCATCGACGACGCGACACCGGTGGCCGACGCGAGAATCGGACCGAACACCGAGATCGTCATCACCGGCGTCTCCGAGGGCCTGAGGCTTACGGGTCATCTGCCGCCCACGGCCATCGTGCCCGATCCCGCAATCCCGTATCCCGACAGCCCACCGGCCGATTACACCACCCGATCGGGGTTCATCGGCATCATCACGACCGCGTCGGTGGATGACCCGTCCCGCACCGGCGAGATGTACTGCATCGCCGCGCGCACCCCCACGGCCGTCGGCATCGGCTACCAGTCGGGGAAGTGGTCGGAGGCGACCGTGCCGAACATCGGTTACGTCACCTACATCCTCAACAACTACTACCCGGCGGTCCAAGCGCCGGTGGGGCTGACGCCCGACGAGCAGGCGGCGGCCACCCAGTCGGCGATCTGGTACTTCACGGACGGGCTCGTGCTGGGGGACGAGAACGATGTCGTGCGCGCAGCCACCGCGGCGATCATCGCGGCGGCCCAGGCCAACGGCCCGGTGGCAGAACCCGAGGCGCCCGTGGCGATCAGCCCGGCATCCGTCTCCGCCCCGGCGGGGAGCGCGGCGGGCCCCTACGTCGTCACGGCCGGGGGCGCCGCGGCGGTGACCGTGAGCGTGCCGGACGGCTACACGATGTACAGCGACGCCGCCGCCTCGACGCCGATCCCGAACGCGAGCGGCGTCCCCTCGGGGACATCCATCTGGATCACCGGGCCAGGGGTGACGGGCGCCGAAACCGTCCTGAGCGCACGAGCCACCGTGACCGTGCAGCGCGGCAACATCTACCTCTACGACGGCAACACCCCGTCCTACAGCACCGCGCAGCCGATGGTCCTCGCCGACACGGCGCAGTTGGATGCCGTCGCGACCGCGACGGCGGAGTTCTTCACCACCGGTGACCTCACCGTCAACAAGGCGTTCGCCGGTGCGGCGGTGGGCCAGCAGGGCGCGGCCCAGCTGGTGATCGACTGCGGCGAGGGGTACACGTTCACGCAGGACATTCCCGCGGGGACCAGCACGACCCAGACCTACACGTTCCGCGGCATCCCCGTCGGCAAGACGTGCACCGTCACAGAACCGCTCACGGGCGCGACCTCCGAGGTGGGTGTCACCAGCGACCTCCCGGAGCCGGGCACGATGGCCGAGGCGGGCATCGCGCTGACGGTGACCAACACCGTCGAATTCAACGCGGGCTCGCTGAACCTGGTGAAGGTCATCGACGGCACGGCAGCCGGGCAGCAGTCCGCCATCTCCCTGTCGGCCACCTGCGACAACGGGCTGGCCGAGACGTTCGACATCCCCGCCGGCGCGGGCGCCGGGGAGTACGCGCAGACGTTCGGCAACCTGCCCGCCGGTACGGAGTGCACCGTGGCGGAGCGGGAGTCGGGCGCGAACGGTTCGGTACGCGTCGTCGCTGATGACCCGGTGACGGTGACCATCGCGCCGGGGGCAGTGACGGAGGCCAGACTGACCAACACCGTGGAGCCGGTCCAGGCCGTGCCCGGTGGCGCGGTGTCGCCGTCCGGTGGCACGGTGTCGCCGTCCGGTGGCGCGGTGTCGCCGCCCGGTGGCGCGGTGTCGCCGTCCGGTGGCGCGGTGTGGCCGTCGGGAGGCGACGCGCTGGCGAAGACGGGAGCCGATGCGCCGATGCCGCTGCTCGCGGTGGCTTCGGGCGTGATCGGTCTCGGGCTGCTGCTGATGCTGGCCGTCCGGGCGAAGGGTCGCGCAGCGGAGTGAGCTGAGGGTGGGGTGGATGCCGCGGCATCCGCCCCGCCCGCACCCCGCACCCGGATATGAGGGTACTGAGGGTTGAGCGTACTCAGGTTCTGCTCTGCTCGCCGGTGTGTATGGTGTGCACGGATAGAAAGGCGGCCACCGTGGCACAGGGCAAGAAGCTCGTCATCGTCGAGTCCCCGACGAAGATGAAGTCGATCCAGGGATACCTGGGCGATGACTACGAGGTGCTGAGCTCGGTGGGCCATATCCGCGATCTCGCGGATAAGAAGGACATCCCGGCGGACAAGAAGGCCGCCTACGGCAAGTACTCGATCGACGTCGACAACGACTTCGATCCGCTCTACGTCGTCAACGACCGCAAGACCAAGACGGTCGCCGAGCTGAAGCGGGCGCTGAAGGGTGCCGCCGAAGTGCTGCTCGCCACTGATGAGGACCGCGAGGGCGAGGCCATCGCGTGGCACCTCCTCGAGGTGCTCAAGCCCAAGGTGCCGGTCAAGCGCATGGTGTTCCACGAGATCACCAAGGACGCCATCCAGGCGGCGGCCGAGAACACCCGTGAGCTCGACCACGCGCTCGTCGACGCGCAGGAGACCCGCCGCGTGCTCGATCGCCTCTACGGCTGGGACGTCTCGCCCGTGCTCTGGCGCAAGATCGGCAGCGGCCGCGAGGGCCAGGCGCTCAGCGCCGGCCGCGTGCAGTCCGCCGCCACCCGCATGGTCGTCGAGCGCGAGCGCGAGCGCATGGCGTTCGTCTCCGCGTCGTACTGGGACGTCGAGGCGACGGCGGCGAAGGATGCCGCGAGCTTCGGCACGCGCCTGGCCCGCGTCGACGGTCTGCCGCTGGCCCGCGGCACCGACTTCGACGACAAGGGCGAGCTGAAGAAGGCCGTCATCGTCTTCGACGAGCAGCAGGCCCGGGAACTGGCCGATGCGATCGCCGCGAAGGGCACGGCATCCGTCACCGCCGTCGAGGCCAAGCCCGGCACGCGCAGCCCCAAGGCGCCGTTCACGACGTCGACCATGCAGCAGGAAGCCGGCCGCAAGCTCTCGATGAGCGCCAAGCACGCCATGAGCGTCGCCCAGCGTCTCTACGAGAAGGGCTACATCACCTATATGCGTACCGATTCGACGGCACTGAGCACTCAGGCCATCGAAGCGGCCCGCGCACAGGCCGTGTCGCTGTACGGCGACCGCGCCGTGCCCGACCAGCCCCGCGTCTACCGCAGCAAGAGCCGCAACGCCCAGGAGGCGCACGAGGCCATCCGTCCGTCGGGCGAGCAGTTCCGCACCCCGTCGTCGGTGGCATCCGACCTCGACCG
>NZ_JANJFJ010000441.1:0-3397 GCF_024626565.1 Microbacterium sp. zg.Y909 | reverse complement strand
TGCGCAGCCAGCCCGGTTCTCAGACACTGCGCGCACAGGGGGAGGGCGCGATCTTCGCCGCGTACGGCCGCACTGCGGACCTCGAGGCCTGGCTGTCGCCCTGGGAGTACGCCCACGTCACGCTGGACGACGGCGTCGTGGCATCCGAGGTCGTCTCCCCGCCGGCGGAGCCCGCGACCGGTGATTCCGCAGAAGCCGCCGACGCAGCAGCGGGCACCGCATCCACCGATGATGCGGCGACGACCGTCGCTCCGATGTCCCCGGCAGGGTCCGACCTCTGGCTCGACGAATTCACCGACGAGGACCTGCTCATCCAGACGCTGCAGCTACCCGAGGACATGAGCGTGCTGATCGCCGCCGACGGCACCGCCCCCGCCCCGTCGCGCCTGACGATCACCTGGCCGATCGCGAACGCGACTCCGTGGGCCGGCCCCCTCATCGCGGGCGGCATCATCGTCTTGGCCATCGGAATCGTTCTCTACATCCTCGGCATCCGCCATGTCCGACGCTCGCGCGGCCCGCGCCGCAAGGGCATTCCGATGCCGCACACCCAGCCGATCGACCTCTCCGTCGAGGAGGAGGGGAAGGGGGTCGTCAGCTCGTCTCCGAGGCGCCGTTCCCTTACCGGCAAGCGTCGCGGATTCATCGCGATTCCGGCGGTGGCCATGAGCGGCCTGCTCTTCACCGGCTGCTCTTCGGAGTCCTGGCCGCAGTTCGAACCCTCACCGACACCGACGCCGACCGCGACCGTGATCGCGCCGGAGAGCCAGCAGCCCCCGGTGGTCACCGAGCCCCAAGCCGAGCGCATCCTTCAGCGCGTCGCCGAGCAGGTGGCCGCTGCCGACGAGTCACTCGACGCCGACGTCGCAGCCTCGCGGCTGACGGGACCCGCTCTCGCGGAGCGCCGCACGAATTACACCCTGCGCGGGGCGATCGCCGAGCAGAAGGCGCTGCCGCCGGTGCCGGCGGGTCCGCTGTCGATCCTGCTGCCGCAGGCGTACAAGGGGTGGCCCCGCACGTTCATGGCGGTGGTCGGCGATGAGGAGTCCGGCAACACGATCATGTTCCTGTCGCAGGAGGACCCGTGGTCGGAGTACAAGCTGTCGTACCTGGGCGGTCTGGATGCCACGACCGAGCTCCCGCTCGCGCCGGCGTACGTGGGCGCCACGCAGGTCTCACCCGACAATGCGTTCCTCGCCATCGCGCCGGAGGATCTGGCCACGGCCTACGCCGACGTGCTCAACAAGGGTGACGAGAGTCAGTACGCCGAGCTCTTCGACGACGCCGCTGACCAGTTCCGCGTGGGCGTGACGACCGACCGCGCAGCCCGTCTCGCCGCGTTCAATGAAACGGGTGCACAGACCGGCAGTCTCACGTTCGAGTCGGTGGCGGGATCCCAGCCGCCCGTTGCGCTGTCCACACTCGAGAACGGCGCCATCGTCGCAGTCACGGTGAACGAGAACGAGACGGTGAAGCCGACCACCGAGGATGCCGTCATCAAGCTCGACGGCAACCCCACGGTGTCGACGCTCACCGGGGCCACGCAGTCGGCCTCCGGGTTCACGACGACCTTCGGGGACCAACTCTTCTTCTACGTCCCGGCGAAGTCCTCCACCGAGCGGATCCAGCTGCTCGGGTACAGCTCCCACATCCTCGACGCGAAGGTGATTCCGTGACCGACCCCACCACCAGCTCCGTTCTGCGCGGCGCCGTAGACCTCTCCTCGCTGCGCAGCCGCCCGCAGCCGCCCGCCGCGGTCTCCGGTGACGGTGCTGCAGCTGCCGGCCCTTCGGCATCCGTTCCAAGCCTCATCGTGGACGTGACCGACGCCACCTTCGGTGAGATCCTCGAGCTGTCGCGCACGGTTCCCGTCGTCGTGGACCTCTGGGCCGAGTGGTGCGGGCCGTGCAAGCAGCTGAGCCCCGTGCTCGAGAAGGTGGTCACCGAGCTCGCCGGCCGCCTCGTGCTCGCGAAGGTCGACGTCGACGCCAACCCGCAGCTCGCGCAGGGCTTCCGCGCCCAGTCCATCCCGATGGTCGTCGCGCTCGTCGCAGGCCAGCCGGTGCCGCTGTTCACCGGCGCCGTTCCCGAGGCGCAGGTGCGCGAGGTGTTCGGCCAGCTGCTGCAGCTCGCCGCGCAGAACGGCGTGACCGGCACCGTTGATGCGGGAGAGCCGGGCGCCGCCACCGAGGAGTCCGAGCCTGCGTTGCCGCCGCTGCACGCCGAGGCCTTCGAC
The DNA here is from genome assembly GCF_024626565.1 of Microbacterium sp. zg.Y909. Classification (NCBI taxonomy): domain Bacteria; kingdom Bacillati; phylum Actinomycetota; class Actinomycetes; order Micrococcales; family Microbacteriaceae; genus Microbacterium; species Microbacterium sp. zg.Y909. Next base: position 1,161 of record NZ_JANJFJ010000441.1, on the reverse strand, counting down.
GCCATCGAGGCCGGCGACTACGCGCGGGCAGCCGCCGCATACGAGCAGGCTCTCGCCGAGAACCCCCGCGATGAAGAGGCCCGCTCGGGCCTCGGACAGGTGCGACTGCTCGAGCGCGTGCAGGGGCTGGACCTGCAGGCGACCCGCGCCGCCGCGGCCGCCGCGCCGCATGACGTGCAGGCGCAGTTCGCCGTCGCCGACCTGGATGTTGCGGGCGGCCATGTCGAGGACGCCTTCACGCGCCTGCTGCAGCTGTTCGCGGAACTTCGGACCGACGAGCGTGCGCCGGTGCGCGAGCGTCTGCTGGAGCTGTTCGGGCTCGTCGGCGACGCCGACCCGCGCGTGCTGCAGGCCCGTCGCGCACTGGCCAACCTCATGTTCTGACCCGCACGGGGCGCGCGGTCACCGCTCCGCGCGCCGTGCTTTCGGCGTTCCGCGCCGAGCGTGCTTCGGTCGTCGCATCCGTCCCCCTGGCGCCGTCTCCAAGGCCGTGTGCGACGACCGAACGGGCGCGGGGCGCGCGCCGGGGTCGCGGGCTCCTGCTCGGCGCGTTTCGGTGGTCGCATCGGGACCGTCACGCGCCCCGCGAAAGGCCCGTTGCGACGACCGAATCACGCGACATCGCGCAGGCGTCGGGGCCGCGTGGCGGGCAAGCCACGCGGCCCCGAAAGCCGCAAGCGTGGGTCAGCCCTCGTGGCGGAGCCAGAGCACCCCGAGCGGGGGGAGCACCATCGTCGCGCGGCCGCCCTCGCCGGCGTGGACCGAGCCCATGTTGCCGACCCCCGAACCGCCGTATTCCGCGGCGTCGGTGTTGAGCACCTCGCGCCACGTGCCGGCAGCGGGCAGATCGAGCTCGAACCCGTGGACCGGCACACCGGAGAAGTTGCAGACGACCGTGACCACACCGCCGTCATCGTCGCGGCGCGCGAAGGCGAGGACGTTCGGGTTCCACACGGGACCGCCCACCCGTGAGAACGCGGCGCCGTCGTGGTCGCGCTGCCAGAGGGCGGGGTGCTCCCGGTACAGCCGGTTGAGCGTCGCCACATAGGAATGCAGCTGCTGGTGTGCCGGCTGGTCCAGCAGCCACCAGTCGAGGCTGCGCCCCTCGGACCACTCCGCGATCTGCCCGAACTCCTGACCCATGAACAGCAGCTGCTTGCC
>NZ_JANJFJ010000440.1:0-3410 GCF_024626565.1 Microbacterium sp. zg.Y909 | reverse complement strand
CTTGACCGGCTCGCCCCGGTACAGGGCCTCGAACGTGTCGAGGGTGCGGGCGATGTCGTGGATCTCGACGCCCTTGAGCGACGCGCGCTGCATGGCGAGGAACTCCTCGGGCGATGCCGTGAGCACGCGAGTCAGCTTGGCGGCGAGGTCGTCGGGGTCCTGCGGGCGGAACAGCCAGCCGTTGACGCCGTCCTGCACGAGGTGCGGCAACGCGAGGGCGTCGGCGGCGACGACGGGGAGCCCCGAGGCCATCGCCTCCATGGTCGCGATGGACTGCAGCTCGGCGATCGACGGCATCGCGAACACGCTGGCACGGGTGTACAGCGAGCGCAGCTCGTCCTCGTCCACATGCCCGTGGAAGATCACGCGGTCGGACAGCCCGAGCTGGGCCGCCATCGCTTCGAGCGCCTTGCGCTGGTCGCCCCCGCCGACGATGTCCACCGTCGCCTCCAGCGCCGGGTCGAGCCGGGCGACGGCGTTGAGCAGCGTGTCGATGTGCTTCTCGGAGGTCAGGCGACCGACGAACAGGATGCGGTTGACGCTGCGCGGCTCGAGAGCGGGCGTGTAGTTCGCGGCATCCAGTCCGCAGCTGATCGGGATGACCCCGGTGATGTCGATCGTGGACTCGAGGAAGTCCGCCGCGCGGCGGGTGGGCGTCGTGACCGCCCGCGCCAGCGCGAAAGTGCGCGCGGCGTCGTCCCACGCGGCCTTCAGCATGACCTTGTCCAGGAACGGCGGCAGGGTCGTGAAGTCGAGGATGTTCTCGGCCATCACATGGTTCGTGGCGACGACGGGGATGCCGCGCTGCGTGGCGATGCGTGCCAGGCCCCGCCCGATGACGATGTGCGACTGGATGTGCACCACGTCGGGGCGCACCTGGTCCAGCACCTTGCGGGCGTAGTGCTTCGACCGGAACGGCCAGACGAAGCGCAGCCAGTCGTGCGGAGGCCAGCGCAGCGACGGCAGCCGGTGCACGGTGAGGGGCACGCCCTCGATCACCTCGGTGGCGGGCGGTACGCGCTTGTACTTGCGGCCGGGCGCCACGACGTGCACCTCATGGCCGCGGGTCGTCAGACCGGCGGCGAGGCGCTCGGCGAAGCGTGCGGCCCCGTTGACGTCGGGGGCGAACGTGTCGCAGCCGATGACGATCTTCAGGGGACGCCGGATGCCGGCGGGTGCTTCTTCGGGCTCGGGTCCGGGTGTCGCGGGGGAAGTCACGGAGGGTGGCTGCCTATCTCTGCGTCGTGCCGCGGGGTATGGCGGCGCGGCCCCACTCTACCCGAGCAGCCCAGGGGACCGGAAAGCGCGCCACTCCCTGCCGACGCACAGCGCCGGCCGGCGGCGTATCCCCCTACCCTGGGTGCATGTCCCGACTGCAGGCCGACGCCGATCCCGCCCGCTGGGTCACCGTGACGGGATCGCTGGGCTTCAGGGGCCGCCGTCACCGCAAGGCCGCGATCCGCATGCTGATGGAGCAGGCGAACGCGGCCCTCGGCGCGTCGGCGCGCCCGGCCAGCGGCATCGCGGCCTGGGCGGTGAGCCAGGCGGCACCACTGCTCATGCGCAAGGCCGACGGCCGGGTGCTGGTGTGGGTGTGGAAGGACGACCCCGAACTGCTCGTCGCGATGGCGCAGCTGCAGCAGGCCACGCCGCAGCTGCGGGCTTCGCGCGCCATGATGCCGATGGAGTACGACGACACCGAGTCGTTCCGCAACCCCTACCTGGGCGTCGGCGAGAAGCTCGCGATGACGATGCCGAGCGGCGACAAGACGCCGCCCTTCCTCAGCTACACATGGGACACCGGCACGCACTTCGTCACGCTCACCGCCGTCTGCAGCGACCGCACGCGCGTGGGGACGGTCGTCGGCGACGTCGACCATCTGGCGCGCAGCCTGCGGGTGGTGGGAGACGTCACCCTCGGCTCGTCGCCCGACGTGCTGCGCCTCGACCCCAGCTGACCCGCCCCGGTCGGCTCGCCCGCGGCGAAAGGTGGGGAGTCCTCCCCATCGGCAACCGTGCACCGTGCCTCCTATGCTTTGGCTATGGCCAGCACGCTCCGCATCGACACCGAGACCGTCACCGATCTCGCGAGGAATCTGGGGCGCATCCATCGCACCCTCGATCGCGTCGACAGCGACTCCGACGCCCTCGCCGACGCCCTCGGGCATGACAGGCTGGCCGGTGTCGTGCAGGAGTTCGGGGACGGCTGGGACCGGCGCCGCGCCGAGCTGATGGATGACGTCGACGTGCTCCGACAGAAGGCGAAGACGGTCGCCGACGCGTTCCGCGACGTCGACGACGAGCTCGGCAACGCCGTGGAAGGAGAAGGCTGACATGCCCGAAGCCACCCCCGCCGGTCTGATCGCCCCGATCCCCGGCAACCCCGACCGGGTGCGGCGCAAGGCCGAGAAGTACCAGCGCATGGCCGACGCGATCACCGACGCCACCGCGCAGCTCGAACAGGTCATCACGCAGGCCGGCTCGCAGCAGAGCGACGCACTCGAGGCGCTCGCCGAGTCGGTGGGTGACACACGGGAACGTCTGCGCAACCTGCACGGCCGGTACGAGGTGGCCGGCTCCCAGCTGCTGGCGTACGCGGAGGTCCTGGCCACGGCGCAGCGGCAGGCGCTGCAGGCCATGGAGGCCCGCGATGAGGCCCAGCTCGCCGAGCGACGCCACGAATACCGGCTCGCCGAGGCCAACGACGCCATCAGGTCCACGGTGGACCCCGTCGAACGCACCGACGCCGCCCAGTTCGCCTCGGGCGTGTCGCAGCACCTGATGATGGCTCGTGCCGACCTGCGCAGTGCCGGCATCCTTCACGCGGCAGCGGTGGACAACGTCCGCGAGGCGGGCAACCAAGCCGCGGAGGCGATCGCCGCGGCCGTCAAGGGCGACCGCGTCAACGATTCCCTCTGGGACAAGGTCTCGGGGGCGGTGAAGGACTGGGTCAGCGCCAACGCCGGATGGCTCTCGGCGGTGAAGAACATCCTCGGGGCGATCACCGCGATCGTCGGCATCCTGAGCATCTTCTTCCCGGTGCTCGCCCCCATCGCGCTGGGCCTGGCGGCGGCGACCGCCCTGCTCAGCTTCGGTCTCGCCTTCGCCGGCGAGGGCTCATGGCTGTCGTTCGGGCTGGACATGCTCGGCGTGCTCACCTTCGGCATCGGTGCCGTCGCGGCCAAGGGCGTCGGGTTCGCTCTGCGCGGCACGCAGGTGCTGCGCGGCCTCACGCACAACCGCCAGGCCACGTCGCTGTTCCAGCGCATCGTGCATCCGATCTCGACGCGCCGCAGCGCCATAGCCGCCGTGGGCGACGAGTTCCAGCGGCTGCTGCCGGCGGGTCAGCAGCTGATGACCCGGATGCCGCAGGCCACGATCCCGCAGAAGTTCACCCGGGAGTGGCTGGA
>NZ_JANJFJ010000439.1:0-3436 GCF_024626565.1 Microbacterium sp. zg.Y909 | reverse complement strand
CCGCGCCCAGCCGCGTCACCCCCGGCGCCCCACCCCCGCGTCGCGTGCGAGCACGCGGCCCTGCACCAGTCGCACCACCGTGATGAGCACAGCGCCTGCGGCGACCGTGACGGCCAGCGCGGTCACGGTCGTCGGGCTGAGCGCGACGAGCTCGAAGAAGTCGCGCGAGATCGGCACGAGGTACATCAGCGCCAGGCCGCCGATCATGGCGGCGACGATCCCCACGGTGACGAGGGTGAGCGGCCGCGCCAGCACAGCGAGGATCCACAGCCCCAGCATGCCGAGCACGAGCGTCGCGCCGGCGCGCACCTCGATCTCGGGGATGCCGCGCGCGGCGAGCACGCGGGTGTAGACGGCGATGCCCGCCGCGACGACGACGCCCGCCGGCACCGCGAACGACAGCGACCGCCGCAGAAACCCCGGGATGTAGCGGCGCGCGTTCGGGATGAGCGCGAGGAAGAACGCCGGGATGCCGATGGTGAGCCCGTCGGTGAGTGACAGCTGCCGGGGGAGGAACGGGAAGGGGAGGAAGAGCACCCCGAAGGTGATCGCCAGCACCGTGGCGTATGCCGTCTTCGTGAGGAACAGCATCGACACCCGCTCGATGTTGGCGATCACCTGCCGGCCCTCGGCCACCACCGCCGGCAGGTGCGAGAACTTGCCGTCCAGCAGCACGAGGCGCGCGACGGCCTTGGTGGCGGCGGAGCCGGAGTTCATCGCGACGCCGATGTCGGCCTCTTTGATGGCGAGGGCGTCGTTGACACCGTCGCCGGTCATCGCGACGGTGTGGCCCGCCGCCTTCAGCGCGACCACCATGCGCCGCTTCTGGTCGGGTGTGACCCGGCCGAATACGACGTTCTGCTCGAGCACGCGGGCGAGCTCGCCGTCGTCGTCGGGCAGCCGGCGGGCGTCGAAGCCGTGCGCGGCGTCGAGCCCCACGTCGCGGGCGATGGCCGCAACCGTCTGCGGGTTGTCGCCCGAGAGGATGCGCACCGCGACGTCCTGCGCGGCGAAATAGGACAGGGTCTGCGCGGCATCCGGGCGGATCCGCTCGCGAAAGGTCAGCAGCGCGACGGGCACGGCGTCAGCGGGCACCGTCTCGTCGCCGGTGCGGGTGCCGCGCGCGAGCACGAGGGTGCGGCGCCCGCGCGCCGCCAGCTCCGCGGCCTGCGCCGCCATGCGGCCGACGTCCGAATCGGGCGGCGCGGCGCCGGCGAAGACCATCTCGGGGGCGCCCATCACCCACATGCCGTCGGCGAAGGTGACCGCGCTCCACTTGCGCGCGGAGGAGAACGGCACCTGGTCTGACGCCTCCTCCTCCCGCGCCTCGGTGAACGACGCAGCGAGGCTGCCGGCCGTCGCGTTGGCCGCGGGCTGCACCGCGTACCAGCCGAGCACCGCCTTCCACCCGGGCACCTCGACCAGAGGATAGGAAGCGTCGAACACCACGTCGCCCTGCGTGAGGGTGCCGGTCTTGTCCAGGCAGATCACGTCGACGCGGGCGAGCCCCTCGACCGCGGCCAGTTCCTGCACCAGCACCTGCTGGCCGGCCAGCCGCACGGCGCCCACCGCGAACGCGATGCTCGTCATCAGCACCAGTCCCAGGGGGATCATGGCGATGATCGCGGCGATCGCGGAGGTCGCCGCCTCACGCCACGCGCCGCTCTGCCACGCCTGCGCCCACCCGCCCTGCGCGACCATCTGCGAGTTGAGCACCAGCAGGGCCACCGGGAAGATGATCCACGTCACCCAGGTGAGCACTCGGTCGATCGAGGAACGCAGCTCGGATGCCACGAGCGAGAACCGCTTCGCCTCGTCGGTCAGTGAGTTGGCGAACGATTCCGCGCCGACGCGGTCGACGCGGGCCAGTCCCGAACCCTCGACGATGACCGAACCCGACAGCACCCGCTCGCCGGAGGTCTTGTCCACGGGCTCGGATTCGCCGGTGAGGAGGGATTCGTCCACCTGCAGGCCGTCGGCATCGATCACCTCGGCATCCGCCGGGATCTGATCTCCCGCTCGCAGCACGAGCAGGTCGCCGAGCACGACGTCGTCCACCGCGACGGTTGCCTCGGCGCCGTCGCGCCGTACCCGGGCGGTCGGCGCGTTGAGCAGGGCCAGCCGGTCCAGCGCCCCCTTGGCGCGGAACTCCTGCACGCTGCCGATCACGGTGTTGGCCAGCGCGCTCAGTCCGAAGAGGGCATCCTGCCAGCGGCCGATCACGAGCAGCAACGTGAAGCAGCCCAGCACGAGCGCGTTGAACAGGGTCAGCACGTTGGCGCGGATGATGCTCCACGCGCTGCGGCTGGTGTGCTCCTGGTAGGCGTTGGTCTGCCCGGCCGCGACGCGCTGCTGCACCTCCTGCGCGGTGAGGCCCGAGACAGCAGCATCCATGGGGCCTCCGCACGCCTGTCGGTACGCGTTCAGAGTAGGCGGGCGGGCGGCGCGGCGGGAGGGTGCGCGTTTCGTCTCGGGCGCGGCGCGCCCCGCTCAACGGCCGGTGCAGGCTTGCGCGGGAATGGTAGACCTCTGGCGGGCGCGACTCAATCACTGTCCGCGCCGGTGGCCATGTGCTTGCATCAGCGCAAGCGTTTCCCCAGGGCGCTGCGCAACGAGGCGGCGGAAGGACGACGGATGCCTGTTTCCACACGGTCGACGAGGCGCACACGCCGAGCGATCGGCGCCACCCTCACCGTGGCGCTCGCCGCGACCCTCGCCGCCTGCGCCGGCGGCAGTGGCCCCACCGAGATCCGCTTCCACCTCAGCAAGCCCGAGGCGATCCCGTACTTCCGGGAGCTCATCTCGGAGTACAACTCCTCGCAAGACGACGTGCGCGTCGTCTTCGACACCTCGTCCAACCTGCAGGCCGGGTTCTTGCGCGGCAACCCGCCCGACCTCGGGCTGCTCAACTACAACATGGAGATGGCCCGCTTCATGGAGCGCGGCGCCCTCAGTGACCTCAGCGACATGCCCGAGGCCGACCGCATCCTCCCCGAGGTGCAGGACCTCGTCGACCAGTACGCCACCTACCCCGGCCGCACCAGCGTGCTGCCGTACTCGGTGATGGCGGCATCGGTCATCTACAACCAGGAGATCTTCGAGCAGCAAGGTCTCGAGGTGCCGCAGACGTGGGATGAGCTGAAAGCGGTCTGCGACCAGCTGCTGGATGCCGGCATCACTCCGTTCTACGCGACCTTCAAGGACCCTTGGACGGTGGGGCAGGGATGGTTCGACTACACCGTCGGCGGCTCGGTCGACGTCGCCGGTTTCTTCGAGGAACTGAACGAGCTGGGCACCGACGTCGGCCCTGACTCCGAGGTGTCGTTCGCGACCACCCTCGCCGAGCCCGTCGAGCGCATGACCGAGCTGACCTCCGCCTACGTCAACCCGGATGCCGCCAGTCGCGCGTACGGCGACGGCAACCTCGCCTTCGCCA
>NZ_JANJFJ010000438.1:0-3451 GCF_024626565.1 Microbacterium sp. zg.Y909 | reverse complement strand
TGGGCCGAGCGCGGCGGTGCGGCGATCGTGCGCCCGCAGCAGGAGGGCCAGGACCCGGCGTCGGTCGCGTTCCAGACGATCGAGTACGCCAAACGCACCGGCACCGAGATCGTGCTGGTGGACACCGCCGGGCGCCTTCACACCAAGGGCGGACTCATGGACGAGCTCACCAAGATCCGCCGGGTCATCGAGAAGCAGGCGCCCATCAGCGAAGTGCTGCTCGTGCTGGATGCCACTACCGGCCAGAACGGCGTCATGCAGGCCGAGGCCTTCCTGCAGCACGCCGGGGTCACCGGGCTCGTGCTCACGAAGCTCGACGGCTCCGCCAAGGGCGGATTCGTCCTCGCGGTGCAGGAGCGCACCGGCATCCCGGTGAAACTGCTGGGGCAGGGTGAGGGCATCAACGATCTCACCGGATTCACGCCGCACGTGTTCGCCGCTTCGCTGGTCGACTGAACCACCCGGCGCGCCGGACTACCGCCCTGGGTGCAGGACTGGTTTCATAGAGGCATGGCGATCGAGCACGACTACTTCGGACTCTTGGAGACCGGCCCCGACGGGTCGATCTTCTGGTCGGAGAACGTCGAGTTCGCCGACCAGATCGTCACCGTCGACCTCACGGCTCCCGATCAGGACGACGTCTCACCCGCAGCGCTCGACATCGCCGCGGCGATGATCACGGCACTCGAGAGCATCGACATGACCGCGCGCAACGCCATGGTCACCGAGCTCGACGACCGCACGAGCGAAGTGACCGAGTACATCCTGCAGCAGCAGCACCGCATGGGCGATCGCCTCGAGGAGTACCTCGTCGACATCTCCGGCGACGTCCACGTCGATGTCATCCGCTCGCTGCAGCTGATGAGCATGACGATCCTCGCCGACGAGCACGGCGGAAAGGACCCGTTCGCGGTCCTCGAGTACGCCCTGGACCCGGATGCCACCGACGACGTGCTGCTGGTCAACCTCGCCTCCGACGGCGAAGTGCAGTCCGTCACCAGCGCCGAGTAGGCACGTGCGGGCTCGGATCACCCGTGCACGCGGACGATCCGTACGCTGGAGACATGAATCGGGTGGGTAGGCCGAGAGCCTCGTCGCGGGACACTCTGGCCGAGGCGGCCTGCGAGCTCTTCCTCGAGCAGGGGTACGAGGCGACGTCGGTCGCCGACATCACCACCCGCGCGGGAGTGAGCAGGTCGAGCTTCTTCAACTACTTCTCGTCGAAGGCCGATGTGCTGTGGTGGGGACTCGACGAGCGCCTGGATGCCGCGACGACGGCGCTGCGATCCGGTCTGCCGGTGCGCGACGCCTTGGCGGCCATCGGCGAGGATTTCGCGCCCGACCACCTCGCCCTCGCGATCACCCACGAGGCGGCGATGGGGCTGGCGGGGGAGCTCGATAGGGAACGTGCCGCGCGCCAGCTGCGGCTGGGGCGCGCCGTCGCCGAGCGGCTCGATCGCGACGGCAGCGGGGGTCTCGTGGGCGAGGTCACCGGCAGCGCGTACGCCGGCGCCGTCTTCGCCGCGGTCTGGGCGTGGGCGCAGGGCGGCCCCGGCGGGGCGGCCCTGGTGCCGCTCCTGCACACCGCGCTGTCGGCCGTCCCTGCCCCCGGGCCGGTACGGCAGCTGCGCCTCGTCGTGCGCGCCGACCGATTCGACGAGGCCCTGGAGTTCTACCGCGACGTCCTGGGGATGCCGCAGGCCGAGGCCTACGAGGCCGAGGGCGGTGCCCGGGTGGCGATCCTCGATGCGGGTCGGGCGACATTGGAGCTCGCGAACTCCGCACAGGTGGACTACATCGACGCCGTCGAGACCGACGGTGACGCCCCGAGCGACCCGTTGCGGGTCGCGTTCGAAGTCGCGGACGCCGATGCGGCGGCATCCATGCTCGCCGCCGCGGGGGCCGAGCTGCTGGCATCCGCCCGCATCACCCCGTGGCGCTCCGTCAATGCCCGGCTGCGCGCACCCGCCGGGCTGCAGGTCACGCTCTTCCAGGAGCCGACCGGCTAGCAGAGTCGGCAGCGGGGTCGCGCGTCCGCGTAGAATCGGGGAATCATGGCTACCTTCGGCACGCTCTCAGATCGTCTCACAGAGACCTTCCGCAACCTCCGCACCAAGGGCAAGCTCACTGCCGCCGACGTCGACGGGACGGTACGAGAGATCCGTCGGGCGCTCCTGGACGCCGACGTCGCGCTGCCGGTCGTCAAGGAGTTCACCGCGAAGGTGCGTGAGCGGGCGCTGGGCGACGAGGTCAACCGTGCGCTCAACCCGGCGCAGCAGGTCGTGCAGATCGTCAACGAGGAGCTCGTCGCGATTCTCGGTGGCCAGCAGCGTCGCCTGCAGTTCGCCAAGAACCCGCCGACGGTCATCATGCTCGCCGGCCTTCAGGGCTCGGGTAAGACCACGTTCGCGGGCAAGCTCGCGAAGCAGCTCGAGAAGGAGGGTCACACGCCTCTTCTCGTGGCGGCCGACCTCCAGCGCCCGAACGCCGTGAACCAGCTGCAGGTGGTCGCCAAGCAGGCCGGTGCGGCGATCTATGCGCCCGAGCCCGGCAACGGCGTGGGAAACCCGGTGCAGGTCGCCCGCGACGGCGTCGAGACCGCCCGCCGACAGCTGCACGACGTCGTCATCATCGACACCGCCGGACGCCTCGGCGTCGACGCGGAGCTGATGAAGCAGGCATCCGACATCCGCAAGGCGACCGACCCCGACGAGGTGCTCTTCGTCATCGACGCGATGATCGGCCAGGACGCCGTCAACACGGCCAAGGCCTTCCAGGAGGGCGTCGACTTCACCGGCGTGGTGCTGTCGAAGCTCGACGGCGACGCGCGCGGTGGTGCCGCGTTGTCGGTAGCCTCTGTGACCGGCCGGCCCATCATCTACGCGTCCACCGGCGAAGGTCTCGACGACCTCGAGGCCTTCCACCCCGACCGCATGGCCAGCCGCATCCTGGACCTCGGCGACATCCTCACCCTCATCGAGCAGGCCCAGCAGGCCTTCGACGAGGAAGAGGCACAGAAGGTCGCGGAGAAGTTCGCGACCGACAGCTTCACGCTCGAGGACTTCCTCGACCAGATGCAGCAGCTCAAGAAGATGGGCTCGATGAAGAAGATGCTCGGCATGCTGCCGGGCATGGGCCAGATGAAGCAGCAGCTCGAGGATTTCGACGAGAAGGAGATCGATCGCACCGAGGCGATCATCCGGTCGATGACCCCCGCCGAGCGACGCAACCCCAAGGTGCTCAACGGCTCCCGCCGGCTGCGCATCGCCCGCGGTTCCGGCATGACCGTCACCGACGTCAACCAGCTCGTGCAGCGCTTCGAACAGGCCGCGAAGATGATGAAGACCGTCGCGCGCGGCGGCGTCCCCAACATCCCCGGCATGGGAGCGGTGGGCGGCAAGCCGGGCGCCTCGAGCAAGCGCGGCAAGCAGCAGAAGAAGAAGGCCGTGTC
>NZ_JANJFJ010000437.1:0-3471 GCF_024626565.1 Microbacterium sp. zg.Y909 | reverse complement strand
GTCAAGGCCCAGCCGCTGGGCGGCGTCCACCGCGCGCTGCAGCTCGTCGCCGAGGCAGGGCTCCCCGCCGTCGTCTCCAGTGCCCTCGACACCTCGATCGGCCTGTCGATGGGGGTCGCCCTGGCGGCCGCTCTGCCGACATTGGACTTCGACTGCGGCCTCGGCACCTCAGCGCTGTTCGTCGACGATATCGCCACCCCGGCGCTCGCACCCCTGGGCGGGGCACTCCCGGTGGGACGCGTGCAGGCGGATGCCGCAGCACTCGCCGCCCGCGAGGCGCCGGCAGACCGCCGGGCGTGGTGGCTCGACCGGATCGCGCGCTGCTACGCCGTGCTGGATTCGGTCAGCTGACCGGCGGGTCCACGAGCGCCGCGGCCAGTCGCTCGGCGCGGGCGTTGAGCAGCTCGCCGGCGCGCTCCTCGCTCAGGCCCTGCAGCGCGGCGCGCACGGAGGTGTCGTCCGCGACCTGCACGAATAGCCGCGCCACCTCGTCGGCGGGCAGCCGCAGACGGAAGCCGTAGGCGTCGACCAGCCGCGAGACGATCTGCGAGATGCGGGCGATCATGCCGTCCTGCCAGGCGAGGTACGCCTTCGCCATCTGCGGATCCCGCAGCGCCTGCGCGCGGATCTCACTGCTGAACGCGGGATCGATGCCGGGACCCACCGACAGCCCGACCAGGCGACGCAGCAGATCGGCCGGGTCGGTCGAGACGCTGTCGGCGTCGAGGCCGCGCACGCGCGTCTCAGCCTCCTCGATCTTCGCCTCGGCGACCCGAGCGATGAGGGCGAGGAACAGCTCGCCCTTGGAGGCGAAGTTCGAGTAGAAGGCGCCCCGGGTGAAGCCGGCGCGCTCGCACACCTTCTCGACGGAGGCGCCATCGAGCCCGACCTCGGCGAACACCTCCAGCGCGGCGTCCAGCAGGCGGCCGCGGGTGTTCTCTCGACTGCGCGTGAGCGGGCGCGGATCCGCCATCGCGCCACCTCCTTCACATGAATCACCCAGCCCGGCGGGGCCGGCGCGAATTACGATACACCTACGTATCCGATACAGTGCTGTATCCAAACCGAAGACCGATCGAAGGACGCCGTGTCCACTCTCCTGTTCTCCCTAGGCCGCTGGTCGTACCGTCACCCCTGGCGCGTGCTCGTCGCATGGGTGCTGCTGCTGAGCCTCGCGGGCGGCGGTGCCCTGGCCTTCATGAAGGGCACCGACAACGCCTTCTCGATCCCGGGAACCGAAGCGCAGGAAGGCATCCAGCTCCTGGAGCGCACCTTCCCCCAGGCCAGCGGCACGAGTGCCCAGATCGTCATCGTCGCCGATGACGGCGACGTCGTGACCGAGGAGCCCTATACGGGCGCCATCGCCGACACCGTCGCCGCATTCACCGACCTCGACGGCGTGCTGGCGGTCACCGACCCGTTCGACGACATGGTCTCGGGGCTCGTCTCGGACGATGAACGTGCCGCGATCGTGCGCCTGCAGTTCGACGGCCAGGCCATCGACGTCAGCGAGGAGACCACGCAGGCCCTCCGCGGCATCTCCGCAGACGTGCGCGACGAACTCCCCGCCGGGGCCCAGGTCGCCCTCGGCGGCGACCTGTTCGGCACGTCCATCCCGACGCTGTCGATCATCGAGGCGGTCGGCGTGCTCCTCGCGTTGTTCGTCCTCATCGTGACGTTCCGCTCCCTCGCCGTGGCCTGGTTCCCGCTGGTGAGCGCCCTCATCGGCGTGGGTCTGGCGATCGCCCTCATCTACGCGGCGACGGCCTTCACCCTGATCTCGTCGACGGCCCCCATGCTGGCGATCATGCTCGGGCTCGCGGTCGGCATCGACTACGCCCTCTTCATCGTCGCGCGCCATCAGGATCAGGTGCGCGCGGGGGTGGAGCCCGAGGAGTCCGCTGCCCGCGCGACGGGCACCGCCGGCTCCGCCGTGGTCTTCGCCGGCATGACGGTGCTGATCGCACTCGTCGGGCTCTCGTTCGCCGGCATCCCGTTCCTCACCGTCATGGGCATCGCCGCCGCGGCCGCCGTCGCCATCGCGGTGGCGGTCGCCGTCACGCTCACCCCCGCGCTCCTCGGGTTCTCCAAGGGCCGTGTGGTCGGGTGGCCACGCCGCGCACGCCGCGCGCCGAAGTCCGACGAGACGGATGCCGCGGCGCCGGCACCCCGCCGGGCTCGCCGGGGCTTCGCGCAGCGGTGGGTGATGCTCGTCACGCGTCACCCGGTCGTGACGACCATCGCCGTCGTGGCGGGCCTCGGGGTGGTCGCGGTCCCCGCGGCATCCCTCACGCTCGCCCTTCCCAACGCCGGCGTGCAGTCGCCGGCCAGCGAGGCTCGGCAGGCGTACGACCTGACCGCCGAGCACTTCGGACCCGGCACCAACGGCCCCCTCATCATGACCGGCACGATCGTCACCTCCACCGATCCGCTCACCCTGATGACCGACATCGGCGACGAGGTCGCGAAGATCCCCGGCGTCGCCGAGGTGGCGCTGGCCACACCGAACGAGACGGCCGACACCGGCCTGGTGCAGATCGTCCCCGAGACCGCACCCGACGACCCGGCCACCGCCGACCTGGTGCGGGAGCTCCGCGCCCAGCACGACCGATTGCTCGACGAATACGGCGTCGATCTCAAGGTCACCGGGTTCACCGCCGTCGGCATCGACATCTCCGACCGCCTCGGCGCGGCGCTGGTGCCCTTCGGCCTCTTCGTCGTCGGGCTGTCGCTCATCCTGCTCACGATCGTCTTCCGTTCGATCTGGGTGCCGGTGACCGCCGCCGCGGGATACCTGCTGTCGGTCGCCGCCTCGTTCGGCGTCGTGGCGGCGGTGTTCGAATGGGGCTGGTTCGCGGATCTGCTGCACGTCGCCCGCACCGGGCCGGTCATCAGCTTCATGCCGATCATCCTCATGGGCGTGCTCTTCGGCCTCGCCATGGACTATCAGGTGTTCCTCGTCTCGCGCATGCGCGAGGACTACGTGCACGCCCGTCGTGACCGCGCCGGACGCGCCGACCGTCATACCGCCGTCGGCGCCGTGCGGTCGGGCTTCACGGCGTCGGCCCGCGTCGTGACCGCGGCCGCCGTCATCATGTTCGCCGTCTTCGCCGCGTTCGTGCCCGAGGGCGACTCGTCCATCAAGCCCATCGCGCTGGGCCTTGCCGCCGGCATCGCGATCGACGCGTTCCTCGTGCGCATGACGCTCGTGCCTGCCGTCATGGCCCTGCTGGGAGAGAAGGCCTGGTGGATGCCGCGCTGGCTCGAGCGCCGGCTGCCGCACTTCGACATCGAAGGCGAGGCGGTGGAGCGCGAGCTCAGCACCGCGCACTGGCCCGAGCGGCCCGCGGCCGTCGCCGGCGAGGGCGTGACGCTGACGGCCGATGCCGGTCGCCGCGGCGAGGTCACCCTGTTCCGGGACTGCACCTTCCGCGTCGACGACGGCGGCACCCTGCTCGTCGACGGCGAGCG
>NZ_JANJFJ010000436.1:0-3477 GCF_024626565.1 Microbacterium sp. zg.Y909 | reverse complement strand
CGACGGGGTGCGCCGCATCACCGGCGACGTGCGTGACGCCGACGCGGTGCGCGCCGCGGTCGGCGAGGGCGTCGACGTCGTCGCGGACTTCCTCTCGTTCGTGCCCGAGCACGTCGAAACGGTGCTCGAGGCTGTCGAGGGCCGCGTCGGGCAGTACATCTACATCAGCTCGGCATCCGCCTACGAGAAGCCCCCGCGCTACCTGCCGGTCACCGAGTCGACTCCCCTGCGCAACCCGTTCTGGCAGTACTCCCGCGACAAGATCGCCTGCGAGGACCTGCTGGTCGGCGCCCATCGCGACCGGGCGCTTCCGGAGACGATCGTGCGGCCGTCGCACACCTACGACGAGAGGATGATCCCGACGACGGGCGGCTGGACCGACATCGCCCGCCTGCGCGCCGGCAAGCCGGTCGTGATCCACGGTGACGGCACGAGCCTGTGGACGATCACCCACTCGGACGATTTCGCCGTCGCCTTCACGGGCCTGCTCGGCAACCCGGCCGCGATCGGCGACGCCTTCACCATCACCGGCACGCACGCCCCGACCTGGAACCAGATCTACGGCTGGCTGGCGGATGCCGCCGGCGTCACCGACCCGCGCTTCGTGCACGTGGCGAGCGACACGATCGCCGCGGCGCTGCCCGACGTCGGTCCCTCGCTCGTGGGCGACAAGGCGCACTCGATGGTCTTCGACAACGCGAAGGTCACGCGCCTGGCGCCCGACTTCCGCACGACCGTGACGTTCGACGAGGGCGCCCGCCGCATCGTGGCTTTCTACGACGCGCACCCCGACCGTCAGCGTGTCGACGAGAAGCTGGATGCCGCCTTCGACGCCCTGGCTGCCTCCGCCGAGCGCGGGGGCACGGCGGGCTGACCGTCAGACTGCCGCGGCGCGCCGCACCTCGGCGACCACCTCGGCCGGCGAGCCTCGCCACGGTACTCCGTGCCCGGGCAGCACCCATTCGGCATCCAGGTCGGCGAGGCGGTCGAGCGATGCCATCGCGCGCTCGGGCTCGTCGGTGAAGGGTGCCGGCTGGGCACCGGCGCGGCCGGTGAGCACGTGCCGGGTCGTCAGCGCGTCGCCGACGAACACCGCGGCGACCGCGGGGACGTGCACCGCGATACTCCCCGGCGAGTGGCCCGGCATGCCGATGACGCGGGGAGATCCGGGAAGGTCCAGCACCGCGCCGTCGGCCACCGGCAAGACCTCGGTGAGGTAGCGGGTGCGGATGCCGTTCTTGCGCAGCGCGTAGGCGAAGAATCCGACCAGCGGCGCGAGCCGCATCGGACCCATTGGCGTCTTGGGCTTGTCGCCCCCGCGGGCGCGATCGGCATCGTCGGTGTGCACGTAGACGGGGATGTCGAGCTCGCGGCGCAGGCGCTCGGCGAAGCCGATGTGGTCGCTGTCGCCGTGCGTGAGCACCACTCCCCGGATGTCGGCGAGTGGCCGACCGAGGTCGGCGAGCTCGGTGACCAGGTCTTTCCAGTGCCCGGGCAGACCGGCGTCGACGAGGGTGATCCCCTCGGGCGTCACCACGAGGTGGGCCGCGACGATGTCGTTGCCGATGCGGTGCAGGTTCGGTGCGAGTCGCATGAGGACTCCTTCTTCCTTTGAGCTAAGCTATTGTTCGTAGCCATCATAGCTTAGCACCGTAGCCATCACAGGAGGCCCCCGCATGCCCACCCCGGAACGCACGTCGCTGCCCGCCATCGTCGCGGCCGCACGCGACCTGCTGGAAGAGGGTGGCGCGACCCGGGTCAGCATGCAGGCCGTCGCCGAGCGGGTGGGAGTGCGGGCCCCGTCGCTGTACAAGCGGGTACGCGACCGCGACGCGCTGCTGCAGCTCGTGGTCGAGGCAACGGTCACCGATCTCGGGGCGCACCTCGCGGCATCCGACGGCACGCTCGCTGGCCTGGCGCGGGCGTATCGCGCCTTCGGGCACGCGCGCCCCCAGGCGTTCCGGCTCATGTACGCGTCGTCGCCGGAGCAGCTCTCCCTCGAGCGGGCGAGCGAGCCGGTGCTGCACGCGGCGCGCGCGGCCGTCGGCAACGAGCGCGCCCTCGACGCCGCGCGCCTGCTGACGGCGTGGGCCACCGGCTTCGTCAGCATGGAACTCGCGGGAGCCTTCCGGCTCGGCGGCGACATCGACGCCGCCTTCGATTACGGGCTCGACCGACTGGACGCCGCGCTTTGCGAGTAGACCTTCGCTGTCGCGGTCGCCGCGCCGCGTCGGCGAGCTGCCAGTCCTCGTAGCGCCTGCCGGGGAAGGCCGGGCAGGCGTCGCCGCGGCCCATCGTGATCACGACGTCGGCTTGACGTCCGCGTCAGGCAGCGGGACCCGCGTCAGGCTCCGAAACCGGCGCTGCGCCCCGCCTGCGCGCGAGCGCCTGGGCCGACGGGTCAGGGGTGTAAGCGAGCTCGTGAATCGCGCGGGTCACCGCCTCCCACACCGCGAAACTCACCCGCGGATCGTGATTGATCACACGCGAGACTGTCGATCGCGACACGTGGGCTGCCGTGGCGACATCCTCGATCGTGGGTGCTTTCTCGACGCTCATCGATTGACCTCCAAGACGTGGCGTACCCCTTGTACGTCGAATCATGAGCACGGGCATCGACATTCGTGCGTCGGTGCCCTGCGGATACTTACGGCGTTGCGTCGTTCTCCCCGCGGGCGAGTGCTGAGTATGCCGAGCTGAGTTCTCGCCAGCGGTCGAGCCAGCTTCCGGGCTCGCCGCCCGCCACAAGCGCCTCCAGGTCTTCCGTGTGCGCCTGCCATCCCGCCCAGTGATCCGCGTACTCCGCCAGGGGCAGCCCACGCTCCTCGATCACCAGCCGCGTGCCGTCGCCGTCGGGCGTGAGCACAACCTCGATGGTCGTGGGTTCGCTTCCCTCTTCCCACGTGCGCACGCGCAGGTGCCCGGGTGCGTCGCAGATCTCGACCGTGCCCGAACCGCTCCAGCCACTCGTGAAGCGCGCGCGGGCACACGACGGGCGAACGCGTCGGATCACGGGAAGAGGAGGATCATGAGTGCGATGAGCGATAGCCGCTGGGAAGAGATACCGGGCGCCCCTCCCCGAGGCGGAACCGTCGTGGCACTCGGGCCCCACCTGCGACACTCCCTGATCGCGTATCTCGCCGGCCCGAGGCACGTCCAGCGGGTGCCCCGCCGGCTCGGGGACGTCGTGGAGCAGGTGCACGGTGAGCCGCCGACCTCTCGGCGACCGAGCGACGCTGAGAGAGATGAGATCCAGAGCCGTCTTGTGGAGTTCCTGGCGGAGTTCGGCATCCCTGCTCCCCCCGCAGACGATGAGTGGAGGCTTTACCTGCCTCCCGGGGTCTGCGAGGACGACCTTTGGGCGGCGGTCAACGGACCGGAAGTCCGTCATGAGTCCGAGGCGAGCCCCCCGGAGGTTCTCGCGGATTTGCGGACGCAGCTGAAGCGTCTTCTCGGGCCGCTGGCATGATCACAGCA
>NZ_JANJFJ010000435.1:0-3477 GCF_024626565.1 Microbacterium sp. zg.Y909 | reverse complement strand
CCCGCCGACGTGGAGTGGGTGTGGCTCAGCTCCAGCCTGCAGCTGATCGGCGCGGATCTGTCGGAGCTGAGCGCCGGATGACCACGACCGATGCCACGCGCCAGCTGGTCTTCCGCATGATCGGGACGTGGTGGCGGATCGACCTGACTTCGCCCGAGGCGATCGCCGATTCCACGAAGCAGATCGCAGCGGGCGTGCTCGGCAGGGCCGACGACCGCGCCACAGGCCGCGCGCGCCTGCGCGAGGAGTTGGGCAAAGCCGCCGCAGCGGCAGCAGACGCCCACGCCCAGCTGCTGATGATCCAGACCGAGCTCGGTCCCGGCCAGCCCATGTCGGCGACCCTCACGGTGTTCGAAGACGAGCGGATGCGGATGAGTCCGGCGATCGGCACGGATGCGGCATCCGTCCTCGCGGTCTTCGAGAAGTCGGTCCCGCTGATGGACCCGGCGCGCGCCGAGACACTGGTCAGGCGGCGCTGTATGGACGGCGAGGTCGTGCGGGTGCACGCGATCGAGGAGACCGTCGAGGTCGAGGACGGCGAGCGCTACACCCAGCGGCGGCTCGTCGCGCAGTACTGGTACCCGGTGCCGGGGACCAAGCGCCTGCTCACCGTCGTGCTGACCACGCCGCTGGGCGACATCGCGCACACGCTGCTTTCGTACTTCGACGCGATCGTGGCTGCCTCGGCGTTCCAGGACGCCTGAGCGCGGCGCGGCATCCGCGGGCATACGATGGAGGGCTGTGTCCGCACCAGAGCCCGTCATCGTCTATCCGCCCGAGCTGCCCGTCAGCGCCGCGCGGGACGAGATCGCGCGCGCCATCGCCGAGAACCAGGTGGTCATCGTCGCCGGTGCGACCGGGTCGGGCAAGACCACGCAGCTGCCGAAGATCTGCCTGGAGCTCGGCCGCACCCGCATCGCGCACACGCAGCCCCGCCGCATCGCCGCGCGCACCATCGCCGAGCGCGTGGCCGAAGAGATGCAGGTGCCGCTGGGCACCACGGTCGGCTACAAGGTGCGCTTCACCGACAACGTCTCCGCCGACACCCGCGTGGCGCTGGTCACCGACGGCATCCTGCTCAACGAGATCCACCGCGACAAGCTGCTGCGCCGCTACGACACGATCATCATCGACGAGGCGCACGAACGGTCGCTGAACGTCGACTTCCTGATCGGATACCTCCGTCGCATCCTGCCGCGCCGCCCCGACCTCAAGATCATCGTCACGTCGGCGACGATCGATCCCGAGAGCTTCGCGAAGCACTTCGCGGATGCCGCAGGCAACCCCGCCCCGATCATCGAGGTGTCCGGGCGCACCTACCCGGTGGAGATCCGCTACCGCGGCCGCGTCGCCGGGCCCGGGGCCGACGGTGAAGACGACGGCCCCGACGACGTCGACGCACTGCTGGGCGCCCTGCGCGAGCTCGACCGCGAGCCGGCCGGCGACGTGCTGGTGTTCCTGCCCGGTGAGGCCGAGATCCGCGATGCGATGGATGCCGTGCGCGGCATGTACGCGAAGGACACCGCGCCCACCGAGGTGCTGCCCCTCTACGGCCGGCTGTCGTCGGCCGAGCAGCACCGGGTGTTCGAGCGCTCCACGGTGGCAGGGCTCCGCCGCCGCGTGATCCTGGCGACCAACGTCGCCGAGACGAGCCTCACCGTCCCCGGCATCAAGTACGTCATCGACGCCGGCACCGCGCGCATCTCGCGCTACAGCGCCCGCTCCAAGATCCAGCGCCTGCCGATCGAGGCGGTCTCGCAGGCGTCGGCACAGCAGCGCTCCGGGCGCGCCGGCCGCACATCGGACGGCATCGCGATCCGGCTGTACACCGAAGAGGACTTCACCTCGCGGCCGGAGTACACCGAGCCCGAGATCCTGCGCACGAGCCTCGCGTCGGTCATCCTGCAGATGCTGGCGCTCGGGTTCGGCGACATCACCGAGTTCCCCTTCCTCACTCCCCCGGACTCCCGCGGCGTGAAGGCGGCATTCGACCTGCTGGTCGAGCTCGGGGCCGTGCGCCCTTCGACGGGCTCAGGGACCGGCCCTTCGACAGGTTCGGGGACCGGGCGGACCCGCGAAGCCTGGCGCCTCACCGACATCGGGCGCGAGATCGCCCGCCTCCCGATCGATCCCCGCTTCGCCCGCATGCTCATCGAGGCGCGGCGCCTCGAGGTCGCCGGTGACGTGCTGGCGATCGTCGCGGGGCTGTCGATCCAGGACGTGCGCGAGCGCCCCGAGGAGCGCCGTGAAGAGGCCGACCGCCTGCACGCGCGGTTCACCGACCCCACCAGCGACTTCCTCAGCCTGCTGAACCTGTGGAACCACCTGCGCGAGCAGCAGTCCGAGCTCGGCTCGAGCGCGTTTCGCCGGATGTGCCGTGCCGAGCACCTGAACTACGTGCGGGTCCGGGAATGGTTCGATGTGCACCGGCAGCTGCGGCAGCTGACGGGCGCCCCGCGGCCGCAGGACGGCGCCGCCGACCCGGCCCGGGTGCACCGGGCGATCCTCTCCGGGCTGCTGTCGCATCTCGGCATCCTCGACACCCGCTCGACCTCTTCGGCGACCGCGACCGGCGGTCGGGCGGCCAAGGCGCCGAAGGGCCGCCCGCGCGCGGAGTACCGCGGTGCCCGCGGCGCCCGCTTCGCCATCTTCCCCGGGTCGGGGCTGCGCAAGGCCTCGCCCGACGCCGTCATGGCCGCCGAGCTCGTCGAGACGTCGCGCCTGTACGCCCGCACGGTCGCCGCGATCGACCCGGAGTGGGCCGAAGAGCTCGCCGGCGACCTGGCGCACCGCACCCTCAGCGACCCGCACTGGTCCAAGGATGCCGGCGCCGCCGTGGCCGCCGAGAAGGTGACGCTGTTCGGGCTCGAGATCGTGCCGCGTCGGCGCGTGCAGCTGGCCCGCATCGACCGTCCCCTCGCGCGTGAGCTGTTCCTGCGCCACGCGCTGGTGGACGGCGATTGGAACGTCACCCACCTCGACAAGCGGCTCACCGCGTTCGAGCGCCGCAACCTCGAGCTGCGCCGGCGGCTCGAGAAGATCGAGGAGCGGGAGCGTCGCCGCGACATCCTGGCCGGCGACGAGGCCGTCTACGCCTTCTACGCCTCCCGCGTGCCGCAGGACGTCTATGACGTGCGCTCGTTCGAGGCGTGGTGGCGCGACGCCTCGGCCCGCACCCCGCGGCTGCTGGACCTCTCCGAGGCCGACCTCGTCGACGACGCCTCGCGCGCGGATGAACGCGACTTTCCGATGCGCTGGCAGCAGGGCGACCAGGTGCTCTCGCTGGCGTACCGTTTCGAGCCCGGCGCCCCCGACGACGGGGTGAGCGTCGTGGTGCCGCTCGCCCTGCTGGCCCAGCTGAAGCCGGACGGGTTCGACTGGCAGGTGCCGGGGCTGCGCGGTGAGCTCATCGCGGGACTGCTGCGGGCGCTGCCCAAGGCGATCCGCCGCAGCGTCGTCCCGGCCGCGGACTGGGCT
>NZ_JANJFJ010000434.1:0-2478 GCF_024626565.1 Microbacterium sp. zg.Y909 | reverse complement strand
CCGCAGGATCCGCGATCGGGCGACCCCGAGATGCTCGCCCGTACCCGCATCCTCGACGCGCGGGGACTCGGTTCGCTGGCGATCGGCATGCATGAGGCGTCGCTGGCGATGGGTTCGGACGACAAGGATGCCGCGGCCAAGGCCATGAAGCGCTACGGCAATCTGACCGAGCGCTTCGAGGCCCTCGGTGGTTACACGGCCGAGGCGGAAGCCGCGACGATCGCGCACAACCTGTCGCTGCCCGACCGCATCCTCGACCAGCCGCTGTCGACCCTCTCGGGTGGGCAGCGCCGCCGCATCGAGCTCGCGCGCATCCTCTTCTCCGACGCGCAGACGATGATCCTCGACGAGCCGACCAACCACCTCGACGCCGACAGCGTCGTGTGGCTGCGCGAGTTCCTCAAGAACTACAAGGGTGGCCTGATCGTCATCTCGCACGATGTGGAGCTCGTCGGCGAGACGGTCAACCGCGTGTTCTACCTCGACGCCAACCGCCAGGTCATCGACGTCTACAACATGAACTGGAAGAACTACCTGCGCCAGCGCGTGGCCGACGAGGAGCGTCGCAAGAAGGAGCGTGCCAACGTCGAGAAGAAGGCCACGGTGCTGCAGCAGCAGGCCGCCCGGTTCGGCGCCAAGGCGTCCAAGGCCGCCGCCGCGCACCAGATGGTCGCCCGCGCCGAGAAGATGCTCGCGGGCCTCGACGACGTGCGCCAGGAGGACCGCGTCGCCAAGCTGCGCTTTCCCAAGCCCGCACCGTGCGGCAAGACGCCTCTCATGGCATCCGGACTGTCGAAGTCCTACGGGTCGCTGGAGATCTTCACCGACGTCGACCTCGCCATCGACCGCGGGTCCAAGGTGGTCGTGCTGGGCCTGAACGGCGCCGGAAAGACGACCCTGCTGCGCATTCTCGCCGGCGTGGACAAGCCCGACACGGGCCAGCTCGAGCCCGGGCACGGTCTGAAGATCGGCTACTACGCCCAGGAGCACGAGAACCTCGACGTCACGCGGTCGGTGCTGGAGAACATGATGTCCGCCGCCCCCGACATCACCGCGACCGAGGCGCGCAAGGTGCTCGGCTCGTTCCTGTTCACCGGCGACGACGTGCTCAAGCCCGCCGCGGTGCTCTCCGGTGGCGAGAAGACGCGACTGTCGCTCGCCACGCTCGTGGTCTCCAGCGCCAACATGCTGCTGCTGGACGAGCCGACCAACAACCTCGACCCGGCGTCACGCCTGGAGATCCTCGACGCCCTGTCGCACTACGAGGGGGCCGTCGTGCTCGTCTCGCACGATGAGGGCGCCGTGCACGCGCTCAACCCGGAGCGCGTGCTCATCCTGCCGGACGGCGTCGAGGACATCTGGGGCAGGGACTACGCCGACCTCATCACGCTCGCCTGAGCCCACCGCCCACGGCGGCACGCTCGGCTCGGTCCAGCCTCGATACGGGCTGACGCACGGCTCCGACGGTCCCGGAGGGGGTCAGCCGCCCGCGCGGTCCATCAGTGCGTCTTCGGCCTCGGCGTCGCGGTCCCGGCGGCGCTTCGCGGGGCGCGGCCGCCGCACGGCACGGGCTCCCGTGGCATCCCCGCCGGCGCGCGCGGCGGCTTCGGCACGGTCGGCCGCTTCCTCGCGGCGGACGCGCAGCTCGGTGCGGATCATGTAGCCGATGAAGATGAAGCCCATGACGGCGAAGAGGATCCACTGGATCGCGTACGACAGGTGCGGCCCGGGGTCCTCCGAGGGCGACGCGATCGCGTTCGGAGCCTCCGCGGGCGCCGGGTCCTCGCTGGCCATCAGCCCGTACGCGCTCTCGATGAGGGCGTCGCCGCCGTCGATCAGCTCGGCGATCAGCGGAAGGTGGATCGTGGCGACCTGACCCTCGGGCGCCGATCGGCCTGACGACGGCAGCATTTCGCCGGCCTTCAGTCGCACGACCACCGTCGTCGGCCCTTCGGGCGCGGCGGGGACGTGGTCGGGTTCTGGCTGATCTGCTCCCGGGCGCACCCATCCGCGGTTCACGAGCAGAACGCGCCCGTCGTCGGTGTGGAACGGCACGAGCACCTCGAAGGCTGCGGTGCCTCCGTGCGGCCGGTTGCGGACGAGCAGCTGGTCATCGGCGGCGTACTCGCCGACGAGGGTGACCGGGTGCCACTGGTCGCCGGGATCCATCTCGCCTGATTCGGGGATCAGCTCCGCCAGCGGCACCGCCGCGGCATCGTAATTGCGCTCCACCAGCTCGAGCTGCGTGGAGCGTTCCTCGCCGCGTGCGAACTGCCAGTGCGACAGGTAGGCGCAGGCGATCGCGAACACCACGGCCACGGCCACGTAACCCGACCACCGGACGGCGGCCGGCACCGGACGCCGACTCACGGCGCAGCCGCCGCGGTCAGCGGCTCGACCGCCACAGGGAAGTCCCGCGCGACGAGGTAGTCGCGCAGGTACGCCACGTGCTCATCGCACGCGGCCCAGCGCTTGCGG
>NZ_JANJFJ010000433.1:0-1021 GCF_024626565.1 Microbacterium sp. zg.Y909 | reverse complement strand
CAGCCACTGTGCGTCGGCATGGCAGCCTGCGCGCGAGCAGATGGTCTCGTTCACGTCGGTTCTCCGGGGGCAGGCGGACGCTGTTCGTCCAGGCGGATCACCGTCGGTCGGGATGGCGACGGTGGAGGCGTCGGCGCGGTGCTGGTCAGAGCGCGACCGGGGTTCTCCGGCGCCGTCGGGCGGGTGTCCTTGCCGACGTTCGCGAGCACCACGGCGATGTACGGAAGCACGATCGCACCGACCGCGAACACCGCGGTGTACCAGCCGTACGGGGTGACGACGACCATCAGCACGAAGCACGCGACGCGCACGCCCATCGTGATGAAATAGTTGGTCATCCGCGACGCTGCCTCGTCGCGCGGCGCGGCGGGAAGCGAGGTCGCAGTCTGCGCTCTGGTGGACTTCTTCACGGTCCCTCCAGCCTACGCCGCCTGGCGCAGGCTGGAGCCGGTGTCAGTACGTGCTGGCGAGCGAGCCGACGCTGGCGATCCAGATGACCGCGAAGAGCGCGAGGAGGAGCACGACCAGGCCGATGCCGACCCACCCGACGATGGTGCCGGCCAGTGCCATGCCGCGGCCCTTCTCACCCGACTTCGGGATCTGGCGCAGCGCGAGGTGGCCGAGGATCGCGCCGGCGATGGAGCCGACGATCGGCAGGATGCCGATGAAGCCGAGGATGCTGCTCACGAGGGACAGGATGGCGAGCAGGTTGGTCTTCGGCTCGGCGTAGCCGTAGGCGCCGGCGTAGGGGGCCTGGCCGTACGGCGCGGGGGGAGCCGACGGGTAGGCGGGAGGGCTGTACGAGGGCTGCTCGGTGCCTGCCTGGCCGTAGGGCGCCGGCGCGGCGTACGGCGGCTGCGCGGGCGGTGCCGCGTAGGGCTGCTGCGCCGGCGGCGCGGCGTACGGGGCACCCGCGGGCGGGGGGCTGTAGGCGGGCGGCGGCGTGTAAGCCGGCGCGGTGTACGGGGGAGGGGTCGGCGCTGCCGGCTCGTTGCTCTCGCCGGCCGGGGGTGTGTTGTCG
>NZ_JANJFJ010000051.1:0-16973 GCF_024626565.1 Microbacterium sp. zg.Y909 | reverse complement strand
CTTCGCCTCGGACGGCACGTACAGCGATGCCGACCTGAGCTACGTCGATTTCGACAGCTTCTCGACGGACGACTTCACGCCCGGCACCTACAACTGATGCGGGTGGGGCCGCTTCGGCGGCCCCACCGCCCCGCGCAGTGACACCAAGCGCCCCCGGTTCATTCCGGGGGCGCTTCGTCGTCCGCGCGCCCATGGCGCCGCACCGCCGCCGACGACTACCGTGGGCACGGAGGTGACCATGTCCAGGAGGGGTGAGCGCAGCGCGTGGCTGGCGTGGACGTTCGGCATCCTGAGCGCGGGGGTGGTGGCGGGCCTCGTGTGGCTGGCGTGGCCGGTGCTTCCGGCCGTCGTGAACGCCGCCGGTGACACGCTGGGCGGGCAGAGCGCCGAGGTCGGTGATGAGGAGAACCTGTCGGAGGGTCCCGCCGACTGCCGCAGGCTGTACTCCGATGCGCTGTGGGCGGGCCTGTCGTGGGAGCCCGGGTCCGATCTGGTGGAGGACCGCTCCGGGCCGGCTGTCACGGCCGGCGAGCTGGTGGACTCCGTGGCCCCGGAAGTGCGCTTCACGTGCACCTGGACCTCCGAGACGGGCACCATCGTCACCACTCTCGCCGACGCCGGCACCGACGCGGGGGAGCTGGCCCAGTCGATGCTGCCCGGCCTCGGCTACGGCTGCGCCACGGTGACGGACGACCGGATGCGCTGTACGCGGGCGGAGGGCGACGTCTTCGAGACCCTCGAGCTCGGCGACGGCCGATGGCTGTCGACGGTCGAGACCGCATGGCATCCCGAACGCTATGCCTCCCGCGTGGCCGAGGCGGTCTGGCGCGACTGAGCTCGTCGCTGCCGCATCGAGGCCGTGTCTGAAGGCATCGGCGCACCGAGTCCGACACACGACGGCACGCCTGCGCGGCCCCGGCCGGTGTGGGCGTTAGCCTCGGCACTGCGGTGGCACGTGTCTCCGCAGGAGGAGTGCATCCCATGACCGACCCGAAGTACGGCGAGCCGGTGGAGGAACCCACCTCGGTGGACGACGTCGTCGGACGCGCCCACGAGGGTCTGGCCGAGGCGGAAGCCGCCGGCCGCGATGCCACCGCCGAGGGCTACCCGACCGACTCCGCGTCGGCACCGTCCGCGACGGAGCCCGCCGCGTCGGAGCCCGTCGCGGCGACCGACACCCGCGACCCGCTGTCGCCGGACTACGAGCCCACCGACGACGACTACGCTGCCGCCGGCTACGACCCGGCCGAGCCTGTGGCGCCGGTGCGCGACATGACCGACGCCCAGCCGGCAAGCTCCTCGGGCTACGACGCCGCCCAGAGCCCCGTCTACGACGTCTCCGAGGTTGTCGCGGCCGAGCGTGTCACGACGTACGACGCACCCGAGACCACCTCTGGCGCTTCTGTCGCTGACGAGTACCAGCCGCCCGCCGCGGTGCCGTACGACTCGCCCGTCCTCACCCAGAGCGAGCCGGCCGTCGGCTTCGCCGGCAGCCCGCAGCCGATCTTCGTGCAGGCGCCCGAAGCGCCGCGCCCCCGCGGCAACCGCGGCGCCGCAGGTGCCATCGGCCTCGTCGCCGCCGTCGCCTTCGCCGTGCTGTATCTCGCCGCGTGGCTGGGCTTCGGTGCGATCGAGGGCGAGGTCACGGCCGAGAGCCTCGTCGACGTGACCCTGGACATCCTCGTCACCTGGGCGTTCTGGGTGCCCGTCGTGGTGTTCTTCCTCGCCTTCTGGCTGCTGGGCGCCGTCATCAACCGCGGCCGCTGGGCGCACTGGGTGATCTTCGGTCTGCTCGTGGGCTTCGCCTCGTACGGCGGACACCTGCTGGGGCAGCTCTTCCAGGCGCCGTTCTGGCTGCTGAGCCCGAGCGAAGCGCGCGACCTGGTCGACGAGCAGCTGCTGGTGCCGCTGGCGGCCGTCGCCTTCATCCTGGGACGCGAACTGACCATCTGGTTCGGCGCGTGGGTGTCCGCGCGCGGTCGGCGCGTCACCGAGCTGAACGCCGAGGCGCAGCGCGAATACGAGCGCACGCTCGAGGCCGGGCCGCAGCTGTACCGCCCCTGATGCCCGAGCGCGAGGGGATGGCGCCGGCTACGGCGATCGTCTTCGCGCTGGTCGGATACTTCGCACTCCTCGTCTGCGGGCTGGGCGTGACGAGCCTCGTCAGTGACAGGAGCGTGCTCGTGGCGCCCGGCGCCGGGCCCATTCCCGGCGTGGTGGGCGCGGCGGTCTCGATCGTGGCAGTCGCCCTCGTGCTGGTCATCACGCTGCGGGCGCCGCGTCCGTCGTACGGCGTCGCGGCACTGACCGCGCTCATGGCGTTTCTCGGCTATGTCCTCGGTCTCGTCATCGGGGTGGTGGTCGCCGGTGTCGACGCGGGGCTGCTGGCAGCGCTGGCGGGGAGCTTCGTGCTGTCGTGGTTCGCCGTCGTGGTCGCCGCCGTCGGAGCGGTCGCGGGGTGGGCCGCCGTCGCACTCGTGCGCACGCGGGCCGACCGGCCCCGCTGGCCCTGGGAGAACGACGAGGACGAGTGAACACGGGGCGGATCGCCACCGCCGCGGCGGGGCGATCCGTGCGCCCGGGGCCGCGGCAGGCGAGAATGTGACGGTGGAGCGCTCGCTTGAGACGCAGGTCAGCCAGGCCGTCGACGCCTGGCTGCGCTGGCTGCCGCGCTGGGAGCCGGCCACGCACCGCGGCCGCATCGCGCCGTGCCGGCGGTGCTTCGGCTCGCCGGTGCTGTCGGCGGCGGGACTCGGCTCCGATGTTCCGCACGGCGTGCAGCACGGGTTGTCCACGCGCATCAAGACCATCGTCGACCACGCGGTCGCGCAATACACCTCGCAGAACCTGCCGATGCTGCAGGCCGAGCTCGACCAGCAGGCGGCCCGCAACCGGGCGCGCAGCTACCGCCCGGCCGAGAACCTGGAGCCGGAATTCGAAGGGCTGCCGCTGGATCCGGAGCCCGTCCCCGGCGCCCCGTTCCTCTTCACCATCGCGGGCATGGCGGAGGAGGCGGAAGCGGACGTGCCGGAGCTGCCTCCTCTCAGCCCCGAGGCCAAGGCCGCGCTCCGACAGGAGGTGGGCCTGGCGGACGACTACGCCAACATGATCGGCCGGGAGATCTGCGCCGTGCTGCTGCGCCATCGCCTGCGCATCCAGGCGGGGGTGACGCAGTACGTCGAACCGCAGATCACCGCGATGCTCGATGAGCTGACCCGGTCGCTCGACGCCCCCTTCGGACCTGACCTGGACGGCGCGGAGCCGGCGTGACGTGCTCGAGTGACGGCGGGGTCGTCGCCGGCCCTATGGTGGAGGCATCGTGCGTCGCGGGGCTTCCCGCGCGGCTTGTCTGGGAGGAGGCGTGGACGCGGCGTCGCGTCCGAGACCATCGTGTCCGATAGCTTCTCGACCGCCCCCCTCGTGCTCGTTCTGCTGCTCGGTGTGATCCCCGCGGTCGCCGTGTACGTCTGGACCGCCCTGGCCCTCTCCGCCGTCTTCGCCAAGATGGGCCAGGAGACCTGGCGCGCCTGGGTCCCGATCGTCAACCAGGTGACCCTGCTGATGGTCGCAGGCATGTCCGGGTGGTTGTTCCTGCTCGTGCTGATCCCGGTCCTCGGGGCGGTGGCGTTCTGGGTGGCGACGATCGTCGCCGTCCACCGCATCAACCGGGCGTTCGGTCTCGGCGGCGGTATGACGCTGCTCGCCGCCGTGCTGTTCCCGGTCTGGGCGAGCGTCGTCGGGTTCGGCGTCGCGCGCTGGCAGAGGACGGATGCCGTGAGCGCGCCGGCCTACGCCCGCATCGGCGACGCCGCCTCGGGCGACGCGATCGCGGACCGCGATGCGCTCGCGCCGGTCCCCGTCGCAGCGCCGGGCGCCTCGCAGCCGGCCCTCGTCGCCGATGACGAGCCTTCCGCGCAGCCGGTGCTGCCGTCGCGGCCGGTGCCGTCCTCGCAGCCCGTGCCGTCATCGACGCACGTGCCGGCCGAGGAGGTCGGCGCCCCCGCACCCGCCCCTGCGGCGGCGTCGGCGTGGGCTCCGCCATCACGGGTGCCGACGGCCCCTGTCGACCGCGTCGCGGTGGCAGCGGCCGCGCCCGCCGACGATTCCGGGTCCGACCCTGCTACCGATTCCGCAGGGCCCACGCAGCCCGATGCCCAGTCCGCCGATCCCGTTCCGTGGGCGCCGGCGCCGCCGCCCACGCCCGAACCGGTGGCACCCGCGACCCCGTCCGCCGCCTCGTTCGACCAGCGGTGGGCGAGCGGGTTCGACGAGGTGTCGGCGATCTCCCAGCCGCCGGAGGGCGAGCCGGTGCCCGCTCGCCCCGTGGCCACGGGCATGCCCGCCCTGATGGAAGACGGCGCGACCGGTCCCGAGCGCGCCCGGACCGGTGACGCTTCGCCGCCGCGCGCTGCCGCGGAGCCGGTCGCCGCGGTCGCCCCGGCCTCCCGCGCGCGACTGCGCACCGCCCCGGTCGACATCGACCCCGCGCTGCGCGTCACCCGTGCGCCCGCCGCACCGCGGCGCGACGTCGCCACCCCGGGCCCGGAATTCCCCCTCGACACCGACGACGAGGTCTCGGCGGTCGCCGGTGCCCCCGTCGCGGGGGCGCCGCGCGCGGCCCGGGGCGACGTGACGCGGGCCGGGGCGCCCGAGGACTTCGTCGACCAGACGGTGATCGCCCGCCGTCGCCGGGTGGTGTGGGCGCTCCAGCCCGCGTCGGGCGCCGCGATCGACCTGACCGCCGACGTCGTGATCCTCGGACGCCAGCCGGCATCCGACCCCGCCCACCGTGGCGCACAGCTGGTCGCCGTCCCCGACGACACCCGCACCGTCTCGAAGACCCACGCGCGGCTCGAGCTGCGCGGCGACCGCTGGAGCATCACCGACCTCGGCTCGACGAACGGCGTCATGCTGCCGACCCTCATGGGCACCGAGGTCGAGGCCGAGCCGGGCGCCGAGCTCGCGCCGGGGGAGCGGTTCCTGCTGGGTGACGCCGCCTACCGGCTGGTGCGCACCGACGGGTGACCGCCGTTTGACCGCTTGGCCCCGCGCGCGTATCATGGAGCGGGTGTGCGCATTGCGCGCTCTGTGTCGTGCCGTGGTACGGGACGAGCACGGAACGCGCCGCACCTGAGGGACCGGTCTGCGAACAGGCCACCCCCACGGCATATCCACCACGAACGCTCGGCGATTCCCGCCGCGCCGGTGGATCTGTGGTGAAACCACGACGCTGTCACCGTGCAGCATTACAAGGAGAGAACGTGCCAACCATTCAGCAGTTGGTTCGCAAGGGTCGCTCGCCGAAGGTCGTCAAGACCAAGGCTCCCGCCCTGAAGTCGAACCCGCAGCAGGCCGGGGTCTGCACCCGCGTCTACACGACCACGCCGAAGAAGCCGAACTCGGCGATGCGCAAGGTCGCCCGTGTCAAGCTCCGCAACGGCACCGAGGTCACCGCCTACATCCCCGGTGAGGGACACAACCTGCAGGAGCACTCGCTGGTGCTCGTGCGCGGTGGTCGTGTGAAGGACCTTCCGGGTGTCCGTTACAAGATCGTCCGTGGCGCCCTGGACACCCAGGCCGTCAAGAACCGCAAGCAGGCCCGCAGCCGCTACGGCGCGAAGAAGGGTTGAGTTAGATGCCTCGTAAGGGACCCGCCCCGAAGCGCCCGGTCGTCAACGACCCGGTCTACGGCGCACCGATCGTCAGCCAGCTCGTCAACAAGATCCTCGTCGATGGCAAGAAGTCCATCGCCGAGTCGATCGTGTACACCGCCCTGCGCGGTGTCGAGGCCAAGAACGGCCAGGACGCAGTTGCCACCCTCAAGAAGGCGCTCGACAACGTGCGCCCCACCCTCGAGGTCAAGAGCCGCCGCGTCGGTGGCTCGACCTACCAGGTGCCGGTCGAGGTCAAGCCTCACCGCGCCAACACGCTGGCGCTGCGTTGGCTCGTCAGCTACGCGAAGGGTCGTCGTGAGAAGACGATGACCGAGCGCCTCCAGAACGAGATCCTGGATGCCTCGAACGGCCTGGGTGCCGCGGTCAAGCGCCGTGAGGACACCCACAAGATGGCCGAGTCGAACCGCGCCTTCGCCCACTACCGCTGGTAAACCTCCGTCGACGGTCCGGGGGTCGGATGAAGATCCGACCCCTGGGCCCGTCGGTGGGGCCAGCACCCCGCGACATCCGCAACGAAACGTAAGGACACCCCGTGGCACAAGACGTGCTCACCGACCTCAACAAGGTCCGCAACATCGGCATCATGGCCCACATCGATGCCGGCAAGACGACGACGACCGAGCGCATCCTCTTCTACACGGGCGTCAACCACAAGCTCGGTGAGACGCACGACGGCGCCTCGACCACCGACTGGATGGAGCAGGAGAAGGAGCGCGGCATCACGATCACGTCTGCCGCCGTGACCTGCTTCTGGAACAAGAACCAGATCAACATCATCGACACCCCCGGCCACGTCGACTTCACGGTCGAGGTCGAGCGTTCGCTGCGCGTGCTCGACGGTGCCGTCGCCGTCTTCGACGGCAAGGAGGGCGTCGAGCCCCAGTCCGAGACCGTCTGGCGTCAGGCCGACAAGTACGACGTCCCCCGCATCTGCTTCGTCAACAAGATGGACAAGCTGGGTGCTGACTTCTACTTCACCGTCGACACCATCATCAAGCGTCTGGGCGCCAAGCCCCTCGTGCTGCAGCTGCCCATCGGCGCTGAGAACGACTTCGTCGGCGTCATCGACCTCGTCGAGATGCGCGCTCTGGTATGGCCCGGCGACTCCAAGGGTGACGTCACCATGGGCGCCAAGTACGAGGTGCAGGAGATTCCCGCCGACCTCGCCGACCGTGCCGCCGAGTACCGCGAGAAGCTGCTCGAGACCGTCGCCGAGACCGACGAGGTCCTGCTGGAGAAGTACTTCGGCGGCGAGGAGCTCACGCTCGCCGAGATCAAGGGTGCGATCCGCAAGCTCACCGTCAACGGTGACCTGTACCCCGTGCTCTGCGGCTCGGCGTTCAAGAACCGCGGCGTGCAGCCGATGCTCGACGCGGTCGTGGACTACCTCCCCTCGCCCCTGGACGTGCCCGCCATCGAGGCGCACGACCCCAAGGACGAAGAGAAGATCATCGAGCGCCACCCCGACGCCAACGACCCGTTCGCCGCGCTGGCGTTCAAGGTCGCGGTGCACCCCTTCTTCGGTCGCCTGACCTACATCCGCGTGTACTCCGGTCACCTGGACTCGGGCGCTCAGGTGGTCAACTCCACCAAGGGCAAGAAGGAGCGCATCGGCAAGATCTTCCAGATGCACGCCAACAAGGAGAACCCGGTCGACTCGGTCACCGCGGGCAACATCTACGCCGTCATCGGCCTCAAGGACACCACCACCGGTGACACCCTGGCCGACCCGGCGCAGCCCGTCGTGCTGGAGTCGATGACGTTCCCCGAGCCGGTCATCGAGGTCGCGATCGAGCCCAAGACCAAGGCCGACCAGGAGAAGCTGGGTCTGGCGATCCAGAAGCTGGCCGAAGAAGACCCGACCTTCCGCACCGAGCTGAACCCCGAGACGGGTCAGACCGTCATCAAGGGCATGGGCGAGCTGCACCTGGACATCCTGGTCGACCGCATGAAGCGCGAGTTCCGCGTCGAGGCGAACGTCGGCAAGCCCCAGGTGGCGTACCGCGAGACGATCCGCAAGGCCGTCGAGCGTCACGACTACACCCACAAGAAGCAGACCGGTGGTTCGGGTCAGTTCGCGAAGATCCAGTTCGCGATCGAGCCGCTCGAGGTCACGGCCGACAAGACGTACGAGTTCGAGAACAAGGTCACCGGTGGCCGCATCCCGCGCGAGTACATCGAGCCGACCAACCAGGGCTTCCAGGACGCGATGAACGTCGGCGTGCTCGCCGGCTACCCCATCGTGGGCGTCAAGGCCACCCTGCTCGACGGCGCCTCGCACGACGTGGACTCCTCGGAGATGGCGTTCAAGATCGCCGGCTCCATGGGCTTCAAGGAAGCGCTGCGCAAGGCGAACCCCGTCATCCTCGAGCCGCTCATGAGCGTCGAGGTGCGTACTCCCGAGGAGTACATGGGAGACGTCATCGGCGACCTGAACTCGCGTCGTGGCCAGATCCAGTCGATGGAGGATGCCGCCGGCGTCAAGGTCGTGCGCGCTCTGGTGCCGCTGTCCGAGATGTTCGGCTACATCGGCGACCTGCGCTCGAAGACCTCGGGCCGTGCCGTCTACTCGATGGAATTCGACAGCTACGCCGAGGTTCCTCGCGCGGTGGCCGACGAGATCGTCCAGAAGAACAAGGGCGAATAACCCTGGGGCCGGGAGCTCGCCTCACCTTCGCGGTGAGCTCCCGGCATCCACCCAACTGAATACCCACCTGTCTACTAGACTGAACCAATCCCCGTAGCGCCCCGGTCGCAATCCAGCGCCCGTTGCACTACACGACTGTCCTGAGGAGGACCCAGTGGCTAAGGCCAAGTTCGAGCGGACCAAGCCGCACGTCAACATCGGAACCATCGGTCACGTTGACCACGGCAAGACCACGCTGACCGCGGCGATCTCCAAGGTGCTCGCCGACAAGTACCCGTCGGCCACCAACGTGCAGCGCGACTTCGCGTCGATCGACTCGGCCCCCGAGGAGCGTCAGCGCGGCATCACGATCAACATCTCGCACGTCGAGTACGAGACCCCCAAGCGCCACTACGCGCACGTCGACGCGCCCGGTCACGCCGACTACATCAAGAACATGATCACCGGTGCCGCTCAGATGGACGGCGCGATCCTCGTGGTCGCGGCGACCGACGGCCCGATGGCTCAGACGCGTGAGCACGTGCTGCTCGCCAAGCAGGTCGGCGTGCCGTACCTGCTGGTCGCGCTGAACAAGTCGGACATGGTCGACGACGAGGAGATCCTGGAGCTCGTCGAGCTCGAGGTGCGCGAGCTTCTCTCCTCGCAGGACTTCGATGGCGACAACGCCCCCGTCGTTCGCGTCTCGGGCCTGAAGGCTCTCGAGGGCGACGAGAAGTGGGTTCAGTCGATCGTCGAGCTCATGGAGGCCGTCGACGAGTCCATCCCCGACCCGGTGCGTGACAAGGACAAGCCGTTCCTCATGCCTGTCGAGGACGTCTTCACCATCACCGGCCGTGGCACGGTCGTCACGGGTCGCGCCGAGCGCGGCACGCTGGCCATCAACTCCGAGGTCGAGATCGTGGGTCTGCGTCCGACGCAGAAGACGATCGTCACCGGTATCGAGATGTTCCACAAGCAGCTCGACGAGGCCTGGGCCGGCGAGAACTGTGGTCTGCTCCTGCGCGGCACCAAGCGTGACGACGTCGAGCGTGGCCAGGTCATCGTGAAGCCGGGTTCGGTTACGCCGCACACCGACTTCGAGGGCACCGCGTACATCCTCTCCAAGGAGGAGGGTGGCCGTCACAACCCCTTCTACACGAACTACCGCCCGCAGTTCTACTTCCGCACCACGGACGTCACCGGCGTCATCTCGCTGCCCGAGGGCACCGAGATGGTCATGCCCGGTGACACCACGGACATGACGGTCGAGCTGGAAGAGGGCCTCGGCTTCGCGATCCGTGAGGGTGGCCGCACCGTCGGCGCCGGCACGGTGACCAAGATCATCAAGTAACTCTTCGGAGTTCCTTCACGAAACCCCCCGGAGTGATCCGGGGGGTTTCGTGCGTCCGGGGGCGGGGTCATGATGAACGCGAGCGGACCGTCCGCGCACCGACAAGGGGGAACCCATGGGCATCGACGACGTGGTGAACAAGAGCAAGGAATTCCTCGAGCAGAACAAGGAGAAGATCGAGCAGGCGCTGCGCTCGGACAAGGCCGAGCACGTCAGCGACAGTGTGATCAACGCGGCGGCGGAGTTCGTCAAGAAGATCACGCCCGAGTCGGCCCATGCCAAGGTCGACAGCGTGCGCGAGAAGGTGGACGGCGCCGTGGGCGGCGGCAACGCGGGCGGCAGCGGTGCCGAAGCGGCCGCCTCGGCGGACGCTGCGGCGAAGGACGCGCAGAGCCCCGCCCCCGCCGCGGACAAGCCGGCCACAGACAAGCCCGCCGCGGACGACAATCCCACGGCCGATGCGCCCGGGTCCGCGGGCATCGCATAACGCCCGCGTCCCGGTTCTCGTCAGTCGAACCCGGAACACGACACGCCTCAGTTGCGGCACGCCCGTGCCGCGCTCGAGCGCACAGCGACGCCCTCGGAGATCCTCCCGAGGGCGTCGCTGTGCGCAGTCGCGATCAGCGACGGGCCTTGACGGTCTCACAGGCGGTTTGTAGCTTGTGCATGAGCTCGTGCTGTAGGCGGTCCTGGGGGGCCACATGCCGCAGAGGAACACGTGTCTTGGGAGTCCGCTTCGGGGCTGCCCGTACGTCGACGAAAGCGACGAGGATCTGGGATGAGCGGTATTCGGCGTGTCCGGAATCAGCGGCAGGCAGAACGACGGGCGCTGTGGCAGCGACCTGGGGGTCGGAGCGCGCGCTTCACGCTGACCGCGCTGCTGATCGCCACCTTGGCCTTCGCGAACGCGCCCGCGGGCGCAGCGGTGGCCGCGGTCGTGCCTCCGACCCCGCCGACGCCGGCGGAGTC
This sequence comes from Microbacterium sp. zg.Y909, assembly GCF_024626565.1. Classification (NCBI taxonomy): domain Bacteria; kingdom Bacillati; phylum Actinomycetota; class Actinomycetes; order Micrococcales; family Microbacteriaceae; genus Microbacterium; species Microbacterium sp. zg.Y909. The sequence goes on along the minus strand of NZ_JANJFJ010000051.1, from coordinate 6,352 downwards.
GCCCGCGCCCGAGCAGCCGACTCCCGAACCGCCCACACCGGAGGCACCTGCCCCGCAGGCCCCCGCTCCCGCCCCCGAACAGCCCGCTCCGGAGCAGCCCGCTCCCGAGCCCGAGGCGCCCGCGCCGACGGGGCCTGAGGCCACGGATGCGCCGGCCGCTCCCGAAGAGGCGGCTCCGCTCGCGGAGGAGCCGGGGATCGTCACGCCGCTTGCGGCCGTCAGCGCCTGTGTGGGGGGCAACTCCGTCTGCGGCACCCTGAGCATCTTGAACGTCGTGCAGGGGGGCTCGGCGACCCCGGCCGACTGGGCGCTGCGCGCCAACATCGTCGGCACCGACGACTGGTACGACTTCACCAGCGGGCAGTCGCGCCGTGTCACCAAGCCCGGCTCGTACACGCTGGAGGCCATCGGCACCCCCGGCGTCACCGACGACTACACCACCACGCTCAGCTGCGTCCTCAACGACACCAGCGGAAACAACCGCCTGCAGTTCACCCAGGCCGAGGCGCTGCTGCAGTACATCGGCACCGGAAGCGCCTCGCTCGTCGCCTCGTGCACCTTCACGCACACCTCCACCGCGCCGAGCACGCTCGTGCTGAGCAAGGGCGGCGAGCGCACCGGCGCTCAGACTGTCGGGCCGCTGGCCGGGGCGACGTTCTCGGTCTACAGCGGCGGGACGGACACCGAGCCCGACACCGATCCCGCGAACCTCGTCGGGACCTGCGTGACTGCCGCGGACGGCCTCTGCGAGGTGACGGTGGCCTCGGGTGCCCAGTATTGGATCATCGAGACGGCGGCGCCCCCGGGTTATCGCATCGTCGACAGCTTCGACGTCGGCGAGACGACGATCACGCAGCAGCCCTACCGGCTGCGCACGGCGGTCATTCCCCCCGGCGAGACCGTGGCCTACCCGCAGCAGGTCACGGGGAGCAGCAACAATCTGGCGCGCGGCACTCAGTGGGCGAACGCCGCAGAGAACCCGCAGGTGGCCCAGACCTGCGGATTGCGGGTGGGGCTTCTCGTCGACCTCTCCAACTCGCTGCAGGCATCGCAGCAGGACCTGCGCAACGCAGCCGCTGGCTTCGTCGACACGCTCGAGGGCACCCCGTCCTCGATCGGCATCTGGACGTTCGCCGGCGGCGCCCCCGCCGCCGGTGCCGCGAACACCACCCTGCCCCTCACGCCCGTGTCCACCGCGTCGGGCGCGGCCACGGTGCGCAACAAGGCGAACGGCCTCACGGTCGTCAACACCGGCGACTGGCGGCAGGGGACGAACTGGGACCAGGGGCTCTGGCAGGTCACCCAGGCCAGTGCCGCCGACACCCTCGACGTCGTACTCGTGCTCACCGACGGCAGTCCGACCTTCTACGGTCCTCCGGGAACCGGCACCGGTGGTGCGCCGTCGGGCCCCGGCAGCCGCACCCGCATCGTCGAGATGGAGAACGCCGTGTTCTCCGCCAACGCGCTCAAGATCGAGCGTGGCACCAGCGTGGTCGGCGTGGGCATCGGACCGGCGTCGGCCGGCGAGGAGCAGAACCTGCAGGCGATCTCAGGACCCACCGAGGGGCAGGACTACTTCCTGGTCGACGACTACGAGGATCTGCGGAGGTTCCTCGAGGAACGCGCCCTGGGCGAGTGCGCCGGCACCGTCAACGTCACCAAGCTCGTCATCCCCTCCGACGGCGACATCGCCGACGCGACGCCCTCCGCCGGGTGGACCTTCGGTGCGACCAGCGAGACCGCCGGCGTGACGGTCGAGCCGGCATCCGGGGAGACGAACGACACCGGCGCGGTCAGCTTCGCTGCCCGCGACATCCCCGTCGGCGGCACCGCCGACGTCACGATCACCGAGACCCAGCAGCAAGGGTTCGAACTGGTGCCGCAAGGGGGCGCCAACGCTGCCTGTGCGGACAATACCGGCGCGCCCGTCGCCGTCACCGACAGCGGGGACCTGGGTTTCACCACCACGGCTCAGCAGGGCGGAATCGTCACCTGCACGGTCTACAACCGGGCGCCCGCCCCCACCGTCTCACTGCGCGTGGACAAGCAGTGGGTCGTCGACGGGGTCTCCTACGACGACGGCGAACAGCCCGTGGGCACCGCCGACCTTACGCTCGACGGTGAGCCGCGCACGTTCGGCACCACCTACACGCAGTTCACACCGGGCGACACGGTCGCGATCGGCGAAGACGTCACGGACCTGCCGTCGGGGTGTACTTATACCTCCAGCGGAGCCGGCGACTATGTGATCACGCAGGACGACCCGAACGTCGTGACGGTCACCAACACCGTGACGTGCGTCACCACGTTGACGCTGGTGAAATCGATCGCCAACGGCGACGCGACGGCGGATGACTTCACCCTCACCTCATCGCCGATCGGGGGGACAGGTCTGCCTGGACCCACCGGGGTGAGCGGGACGAGCGCACCGGTGACCCCGGGTGTGCGCTACCTGCTCGCAGAGACCGGACCCGCCACCTACCTGCAGACGGTGGAGGAGGGCGCAACGCTGATCGAGGGGGCTACGGGTAGCTGGGACTGCGTCGTCGGCGGCAGCGATTACGACGGCGCAGACGGCGGCGTCACCGTCGCCCTGGGGCAGGAGGTCACTTGCACCGCAACCAACCAGACGGCCGTCATCACGCTGCTCAAGGAGGTCGTCAACGACGAAGGCGGCACGCTCACCGCCGACGCGTGGGAGCTGACCGCAGACCCGGCGGCCGGCGTCCCCGGCCTCACGCCGACCACCGTCACCGGAGCGCCCAGCGCAACGGCGGCGAACACCTTCTCCGTACGGCCGGGCCAGGAGTACACGCTCTCCGAAGCCGGGGGCGGCCCCGGGTACCGACAGTTCGCGCTGGAACAGCTGATCGACGGCGTGTGGACCGAGGTCGAACCGACGGTGAGCGTGCCGGCACTCGGCGCCAGCACCTACCGCTTCGTCAACGTCGACGTCGCGCCCACCCTCACGCTGGTGAAGACCGTCACGAACGACAGCGGCGGCACCGCGGCGGACACCGAGTGGACGCTGTCGGCGACGAGTCCGGGAGAACCGGGGCTGACCGGGGTGACCGGCAGCGCCGAGGTGACCGCGGTTCCCGTGATCGGCGGCGTCCCGTACACCCTCGCCGAGAGCGGCCCGGATGGATACACGTGGGCGTCGCTCACGTGCGACAACGGGGCGGCCGTGTCGCCGTCGAGCCCGACGCTGACGCTCCAGGTCGGCGAAGACGTCACCTGCACGTTCGTCAACGACGACATCGCCCCCACCCTCACGCTGGTCAAGGAGGTCACGAACGCCCAGGGCGGGACGGCCGTGGCGACGGACTGGACGCTGTCGGCGACCACCCCCGGCGGGCCGGACCTCACGGGCGTCTCGGGAGCGACGACCGTCACCGGCGTCACCGTCCCGGCGGGCGCGACCTACACGCTCGCCGAGAGCGGTGGGCCCACCGGGTACGACTGGGTCGCGCTCTCGTGCGACAACGGCGCCGAGATCTCTCCGGAGAGCCCGACACTGACCCTCGGTCTCGCCGAGGACGTCACGTGCACCTTCAGCAACACCGACCTCGCCGGCAGTCTCACCCTGGTCAAGGAGATCGTCAACGACAACGGGGGCACGGCCGTGCCGGAAGACTGGAATCAGCGGCTCACCGCGCAGCCCGCCACCGGCGAGACCCTGGTCTTCGACCACAGCGAGACGATCGGCGTTCCGGGCGGAACGTACACGCTCGCCGAGATCGACCAGCTCGCGGGCTACGAGTTGACCGGCCTGTCCTGCACCACGGGCCAGACCTCCGTGACCTCCCCGACGGTCACGGTGCCCAACGGGGACAACGTCACCTGCACCTTCGTCAACGACGACATCGCGCCCACGCTCACCCTCGTGAAGACCGTCGTGAACGACAACGGCGGCACCGCGGCGGCGACCGACTGGACGCTGTCGGCGACGACCCCGGGCGGACCCGACCTGTCGGGTGCGACCGGCGCGCCCGCCGTCACCGCGGTCACCGTCCCGGCCAACAGCGAGTACACGCTCGCCGAGACCGGACCGGATGGCTACGACTGGTCGTCGCTCTCGTGCGACAACGGCGCCGATGCCTCGGTGGCCGACCCAACCCTGACCCTGGCGCTCGCCGAAGAGGTCACCTGCACGTTCGCGAACAACGATGTGCCGGGAACCCTCACCCTGCTCAAGCAGGTCGTCAACGACGACGGGGGCACCGCCGTGCCGACGGACTGGAACCAGGCACTCACGGCGCAGCCCGCCGGGGGGACGGCCATCGCCTTCGACCACGACGTGTCACAGCAGGTCACCGCCGGTGAGTACACCCTCGCCGAGTCCGGTGGCCCGGAGGGCTACGAGTGGACGGCACTGACCTGCAGCACCGGGTCGACGACGCTGGAATCGCCCACCGTCACCGTCGCCAACGGCGAAGAGGTCGTCTGCTCCTTCACCAACGACGACGTCGCACCCACGCTGACGCTGGTGAAGACCGTCACCAACGCCAACGGCGGCACCGCCGAGCCCACCGAGTGGACGCTCGCGGCGAGCACCCCCGGCGGGCCCGCACTCAGCGGCGTCACCGGCACGCCCGCCGTCACCGCCGTCGCCGTCCCGGCCGGCGTGGAGTTCACCCTCGCCGAATCCGGCGGCCCGGCCGGGTATGACTGGACCTCGCTCGTCTGCGACAACGGCGCCGCCGTCTCGCCCGAGGCGCCATCGCTCACCCTGGGGCTGGCCGAGGACGTCACCTGCACGTTCGGGAACACCGACCTGCCCGGCTCCCTCACCCTGGTCAAGGACGTCGACAACACCCTGGGCGGCAGCGCGGTACCGGCCGACTGGAACCAGCGACTGACGGCCCAGCCCGCTGCGGGCGAGGCGCTCGTCTTCGACCACGCCCAGACCCAGTCGGTGCCCGCCGGCAGCTACACGCTGGCCGAGGTCGACCAGATCGCGGACTACGCGTGGACCGCGCTGTCGTGCGACACCGGCGGCGTCACCCGCGACGCTCCCGTCGTGACCGTCGCCAACGGCCAGTCCGTCACGTGCACGTTCACCAATGCGGCCATCGCCCCGACGCTCACGCTGGTGAAGAACGTCGACAACCAGAGCGGCGTCGGCACCGCCACGCCCGAGCAGTGGACGCTCAACGCCGTCGCGGGCGAGAGCGACCCCGTGCTGTCGGGCGAAGGCACCCGCACCGGGACGACCACCGCCGCGGTGTCCGGGCAGGTCGCCGCCGATGTCGACTACGCATTGTCGGAGACGTTCGGGCCATCCGGATACACCGCCGGTGACTGGGCCTGCGTCGAGACCGACGGCGGCGCCGCCTACCCGCTCGTCTCGGCCGGAGTCGTGCGACTCAGCCTCGGCGTCGACGTCACCTGCGAGATCGTCAACACGGCGATCCGCGCGGAGGGGACGATCGACAAGCAGGTGACGGACGGTTCGCCGGTGCACAACGCCGACGGCACGTGGACCATCTCCTACGACATCGTCGTCACCAACAACTCCGACACCTCGACCTTCATCTACAGCCTCGCCGACGCGCTGCAGTACGGCGAAGGGATCACGCCGACAGCGGCCACCTGGACCGGCCCCGACGGCACTTCGGGCGAGTTCACGCTGCCGGCCGGGACCGCCACCCTCGCCACCGACGTCTCGCTGCCGACCAGCGGTGACCCCGCGGCGCGGGCGACGCACACCTACACGGTGACGGTGACGGCGTCGATCGCGAACGGCACCCAGGACGGCGACACCTGGCGGTGCGACACCGCGCCCGGCGTGCCCTCGGCGGGCGGATTCCTCAACTCCGCGACGCTGTCGGCCACCGGCGAGGACGACCAGACCGTGTTCGGCTGCGGCGAGCCGGCGTTCCCGACCCTGGTGAAGACCGGCGTCGACCCCGCCACGCAGAACCCCGACGCCTCGTGGAACGTCTCGTACACGCTGACGCTGAGCAACCCGGGTGCGGTGGCGGTGCAGGCAGCGCTGACCGATACGCTCCCGGATGTTCCGGACGGTTGGGAGCTCGTCGGGGGCGCGTGGACCATCGCCGCCGTCGGCGATGCGCCGGCCCCGACGACCGCGACAGCGGCGCCGGGCGAGACCGCGGCGGTGTTCACAGGGCAGCTGCAGCCTGCGGCATCCCTGGTGTACACCGTCAGCGGCGTGCTGCGTCCGACCGTCGAAGCGACGGACCCGGGCCCGTGCGCCACCACCGGCGGCGGAATCGTCAACACCGCAGGTGTCACCTCCGGCGAGATCGTGGTGGATGCCGAGGGCTGCGTGACCGTGGAGACCGCCCCGGTGACCGTCGACAAGAGCGACGGTGCGGCGCAGCAG
>NZ_JANJFJ010000050.1:0-1536 GCF_024626565.1 Microbacterium sp. zg.Y909 | reverse complement strand
CTGCCCGACGGCCAGTGGCAGATCGACTATGTCGTGACCGTCACCAACACCAGCGACACCGTCGCTACCGTCTACACCCTCACCGACACCCCCGACCTGGGCGAGGGCATCGTCCTGGTCTCCGGGGAGTGGGTGGGCACCGCGCCTGCGCCGGACAGCCCCCTCGCGGCGGGAGCGATCGCCGAGTACACCTTCCGCGTCGTGGCATCCATCGACCCCGACGCCGAGGACCCGTCGTTGACGTGCGAACCCGGCGAGGGCGGAGCCTTCTTCAACGGCGTCACGGTCGTCTTCCCCGGCGGCACCGCCCAGGATGACGGCTGCGCCGAGCCGGGCGGCCCCACGGTCACCAAGACCGCCCAGGCTCCCACCCCGCTCGGCGCGGGCGTCTGGGTCGTCTCCTACGCCGTGACGGTGTCGAACACCAGCGGCGTGACCGTTGCCTACACGCTGGAGGACCGTCCCGAGCCGCTCAGCGGCGGGATCGCCCTCGTGACGCCGTGGACGGTGACCGGACCGACCGTCGAGCCGGCCGGTGCAGGCACCGCAGCGCTCGCCCCCGATTGGGACGGCGCGCAGCAGCCGACGGCTGCGACCGGCCTGCTTCCAGACGGGGCGACCCACACCTACACCGTGACCGGTCAGGTGAGCGTCGTGAATGCCGATCCCGATGCGCTCACCTGCGCAGAGACGTCCGAGGAGGGCGGCGTCTGGAACACCGCGCGAGTGGACAACGGCGCGTTCGAGTCGACGGACGAGGACTGCAGCGGGCTGGTCGTGGTGCCGGTGCAGCTGGAGAAGTCCGACGGCACGGTGAGCGAGCTCGGAGAGGGACGGTGGCGCATCGACTACGTCGTGACCGTCACGAACCCGGGGCTGCAGCCGACGACGTACACCCTCACCGACGCGCCGCAGTTCGACACCGCGTTCACGATCCTCGCGCAGGGCTGGGTCGGGTCCCCGAACGTCGCCGACGTGGAGATCCCGGCAGGCGGCGTGGACACGTACACCTACCGGGTGGATGCCGCATCGACCCAGAACCCGCTGCCCTCCAGCGCGCTGGAGTGCACCGAGGACGGCGGCGGATTCTTCAACACCGCCACCGCGACGCACCCCGGCGGGGTGGTCGCCGACAGCGGCTGTGCGGTGCCGGTCATCCGTCCCGCGCCGGCCCCGGGCCCCGGGCTCGCGGGCACCGGCGGCACCGTGCCGGCCGGCGTGGCCTGGCTCGGAGGGACGGCGCTGACCGCGGGCATCCTGCTCCTGGTGCTGATGCGCCGCAGGCGCCACTCGGAGTGAGGCGCCTGCCGGATTGGCGACACGCCCGAGTTTGCGACACGCCCGGGCGACGCGTACACTAGTGAAGTTCCACATTCCGGTGGTCGCTCTGCGTGCCCCGGATCACTGTCACGGCAGTGCATAGGCGGCGCGATACGCGCAGGGTCCTAGGCCGCGGGCAGCAGAACACCACATCCCACAAACCCGACCCCGCTCCGGCGGGTCGTATTCCATGCGCACGGGGGAGTGAGGAGCCGC
>NZ_JANJFJ010000432.1:0-3524 GCF_024626565.1 Microbacterium sp. zg.Y909 | reverse complement strand
CCACCCGGCGCTCGTGCTCGGCGATCGCCCCCGCGTAGGCCCGATACGACACGCGCGCGCCGGCGGCGGCGTCGGCACGATAGCGGCTGTGGGAGGAGTTGGCGTAGGCGACGGCCGTGCCGGCGTGCGGCATCATCGCGTCGCGCAGTTCGTCGAAGCCCTCGGTGGGAAGCGCGGCCAGCAGGCCGAAGCCATCGACGAGGTCGAGCGGAACCGGCGAGGGGTGCGCAAGGGGCTCCACCGTCAGAGCCCAGAACTCGCGCCACTGCCGCTCGAGCGCGGCCTGCGACCGGTCGCTGCGCGCCACGGATGCCGCCGGGAGGTTCCGCAGCGGCGGCAGCTCGGCGGGGGAGCGGATGCCGAGCAGCTGACGCACGGTGAGGGCGACGAGGACCGACGGGCTCGCGTCCTCGCGCACCACCCACTCCGGAGCCCCCGCTACCATTCGGCCATTGTAGGCGGCGCCCCGCCCGAGGGGGCGGATCGATTTCTCGCGGGGACCGTCACGCGGGGCGGACACCGTCCCGCGCCCCGGTAGGGTTTACCCGTGGCCTCTCCCTCCCACAATCCCTATGCCGCCGCAGGTGTCGACACCGCCGCGGGCGATCTTGCCGTCGAGCTGATGAAGGCGGCGGTGAAGCGCACCCACGGTCCCGAAGTGCTGGGCGGCGTCGGCGGTTTCGCCGGCCTGTTCGACGCCAGCGCGCTCACCGGGTTCACGAAGCCGCTGCTGGCCACCAGCACCGACGGCGTCGGCACGAAGGTCGCGATCGCGCAGGCCATCGACAAGCACGACACCATCGGCCTGGACCTCGTCGGCATGGTCGTCGACGACATCGTCGTGGTGGGGGCCAGGCCCCTGTTCATGACCGACTACATCGCGTGCGGAAAAGTCGTCCCCGAGCGCATCGCCGACATCGTCAAGGGCATCGCACTCGGCTGCGCGCAGACGGGCACGGCGCTCGTTGGCGGCGAGACGGCGGAGCACCCCGGGCTCCTCGGCATCAACGACTACGACGTCGCGGGTGCGGCGACCGGGGTCGTCGAAGCCGACCGTGTGCTGGGCGCCGAGCGGGTGCGCGGCGGTGACGTCGTGCTGGCCCTGGCCTCGAGCGGCCTGCACTCCAACGGCTACTCCCTCGTGCGGCACATCGTCGCCGGTGCCGGCATCGGCTACGGCGACAACGCCGCCGACTTCGGCAGCACGTGGGGTGAGGCGTTGCTGGAGCCCACCCGGCTGTACACGGCGCCGCTGCTGCAGCTGGTCGCAGACTTCGGCGACGCAGTGCACTCGCTCAGCCACGTGACCGGCGGCGGCATCGCCGCAAACCTCGCACGCGTGCTGCCGGTGGGCACATGGGTCGACGTCGATCGGGCCACCTGGAGCCCGCCGCCCCTCTTCCGCGTGCTGGCCGACCTCGGTGACCTCGATCTGACCGCCACCGAGGGCACGTGGAACCTCGGCGTCGGCTTCCTCGCCGTCGTCTCGGCCGAGCGGGCGGATGCCGCGGCATCCGCCCTCACCGCGGCGGGCATCCCCGCGTGGCAGGTCGGCGTGGTGCACGAAGGCGCGCGCCCGGAGGGCGACTACGAACAGGGCGCCAAGGGCGTCGATGGCGGCGCCGTGCGCCTGGTCGGCTCGTACGGCGAGCAGGGAGCGGACTGACACCCCATGTGCGGAATCGTCGGCATCGTCGGCCACGCCCTGGTCAACCAGGACATCTACGACTCACTGCTGCTGCTGCAGCATCGCGGGCAGGACTCCACCGGCATCGCCACCGCGGAGGCCAGCGGCGTGGTGCACATGAACAAGCAGCGCGGCATGGTGCGCGAGGCCTTCCGCACCCGCGACATGCGCACGCTGCTGGGCAACATCGGCCTGGGCCACGTGCGCTACGCCACCAGGGGCACCGCCTCGAGCGAGGAAGAGGCGCAGCCCTTCTACGTCAACGCCCCCTACGGCATCGTGCTGGTGCACAACGGCAACCTCACCAACACGCGTGAGCTCAGTGAGGAGCTGTTCCGCACCGATCGGCGGCATCTGAACACCAGCTCCGACACCGAGCTGCTGGTGAACGTGCTCGCCAACGAGCTGCAGCACACGATCCACGGCGACCGGCTCAGCCCCGACGACGTCTTCACCGCCGTCACCCGGGTGCACGGCCGCGTCGAGGGCTCGTATGCGGCCATCGCCCTGATCGCGGGCTACGGCCTGCTGGCCTTCCGCGACCCCTTCGGCATCCGTCCCCTCATCCTCGGGCGCCGGCGCACCGCTGCAGGCCACGACGAGTGGATCGTCACGAGCGAGTCGCTGGTGCTCGAGAACGGGGACTACGAGGTCGTGCGCGATGTGCTGCCCGGCGAGGCGGTCTTCATCGACCTCGACGGTGTGCTGCACTCCCGGGAGTGCGCGGCAGAGGCCAAGCTCGCCCCCTGCGCTTTCGAGTACGTCTACCTCGCCCGGCCCGACTCGATCATGAACGGCATCGCCGTCTACGAGTCCCGGCTGCGCATGGGCGAGCGCCTCGCCGACACGATCGCCAAGCACACTCCGGCGGGGTCGATCGACGTCGTCATGCCGATCCCGGACTCGGCTCGCCCCGCCGCCATGCAGGTCGCGCGCAAGCTGGGGCTGGAGTACCGCGAGGGCTTCTACAAGAACCGCTACGTCGGCCGGACGTTCATCATGCCCGGCCAGGCGGTGCGCAAGAAGAGCGTGCGCCAGAAGCTCAACGCCATGTCGAGCGAGTTCAAGGGCAAGAACGTGCTGCTCATCGACGACTCGATCGTGCGGGGGACGACCTCGAAGGAGATCATCCAGATGGCGCGGGATGCCGGCGCCAAGACGGTCACCTTCGCCTCGGCCGCCCCGCCGGTGCGCTACCCCCACGTCTACGGCATCAACATGCCCTCCCGCCACGAACTGGTCGCGCACGGCCGCACGATCCCCGAGATCGCCGCGGAACTGGGATGCGACCGCCTCGTCTACCAGGAGGTGGAAGACCTCAAGGCCGCCATCCTCGAGGGATCCGACGTCGACGACCTCGACATGAGCTGCTTCGACGGCCGCTACGTCACCGGGACCGTCTCGGACGAGTACCTCGCCTGGGTCGAGGGCACGCAGGCCTCTTGACGCGTTCCCCGGCGGAGGACTCGTCGTTCCACCCGCTGCGGCCGGGCGGGGCGCTGGCTCTCGTGGGGATCGTGCTCTTCGCGTTCTCGCTGCGCAGCGCCGTGGCCTCGCTGTCACCGCTGGTGGCGCTGATCTCGCGCGACTTCGCGCTGCCGGCTCCCCTGCTGGGGCTCATCGGCACCGCGCCGCCGGTGTGCTTCGCGGTCTTCGGGCTGCTCGCCCCGCGCTTCGAGCGCCGGTTCGGGCTCGAGCGGGTGGCCGTGGCGGCGATCGCGGTGGTCGCGGTCGGCCTGGTCTCGCGAGGCTTCGCGGTCGACTCGCTCACCCTGCTCGCCGCCACCGCACTGGTGTTCGCCGGGGTGGGCGTCGGGAACATCCTGCTTCCGCCGCT
>NZ_JANJFJ010000431.1:0-3536 GCF_024626565.1 Microbacterium sp. zg.Y909 | reverse complement strand
CGGCGGGGACCGCCGATCTCCTGCTTGGCGACCGCCGAGACCTCCGGCAGCACCTTCATGACGTCGTCGAGAAGGTCCGCGACGCCGCGGCCGTGGATGGCCGAGACGGGGTACGGCTGGCCGAGTCCGAGGGCCCACAGGGCTGCGGCCTCGGGCTCGTGACGCTGGTCGTCGATCTTGTTGGCGACGAGGAAGACCGGCTTGCCGCTCTTTCGCAGCAGCTTCACCACATGCTCGTCGGTCGAGGTGGCGCCCACCATCGCGTCGACGACGAACAGCACCACGTCGGCGAGGTCGATCGCGACCTCGGCCTGTGCTGCCACCGAGCGGTCGATGCCACGCGCGTCGGGCTCCCAGCCACCGGTGTCCACCAGCGAGAACCGGCGGTCCATCCACTCGGCCTTGTAGGTGACGCGGTCGCGGGTCACACCGGGGGTGTCCTCAACGACGGCCTCGCGGCGTCCGAGGATGCGGTTGACCAGCGCGGACTTGCCGACGTTGGGGCGGCCGACGATCGCGACCACCGGCAGCGCCGGGGTGTACTCGATGCCGTCATCGCCCTGCGCCGCACCGGCGAGCAGGCCGGCGTCTTCGTCGTCGAGCTCATAGTCCGACAGCGAGGCGCGCAGGGTCGCTGCACGCTGCTCGGCGAGGTGCTCGTCCATGTCGGCGAGCTTCTCGGCCAGGTTGTCCGGGCCGCCTTCGTATTCTTCTTCAGCGCTCATGGTGCGCTCCCGTCTCTGCGTGGACGACGTCGAGTACGGCATCCACAGTCTGTTCGAAATTCAATGCGGTCGAATCGACCACCGTCACGCCGGGGGCGGCGGTGAGGAAGTCCACGACCTTGGAGTCGGCGGCGTCGCGACGGTGCAGGGCGTCGGCGACGGCCGTGGCATCCTGCGTCGTGATCTCGGCGCTGCGGCGCGCGGCGCGCACCTCGGGCGCGGCGGTGAGGAGAATCCGCACCGGCGCATCGGGGGTCACCACCGTGGTGATGTCCCTGCCCTCGACGATGACGCCGGCAAGGCCCGACGTCGCCACCAGCGCACGGAACATGGCGTTGACGGCCTCGCGCACCGCCGGGACCCGCGCAACGCCGCTCACAGCGTCCGACACGCGGGGCTCACGGATGGCGTCGGTCACGTCCGTGGCGCCGACCCTCACCCAGTAGTCGTCGGGGTCGAGCGAGATCGCGAAGTCGAAGTCGCCCGCGACCTCGAGCACCGCGACGGCGTCGGAGGTGTCGACACCGTGCGACAGCGCGTGCCAGGCCAGCGCCCGGTAGGCGGCGCCGGTGTCGAGGTAGCCGTACGACAGCCGCCGGGCGGCCTGCTTCGAGACGCTGGACTTGCCGCTGCCGGCCGGGCCGTCGATCGCTACGACGATGGGGCCGCCGGTCGGAGCAGAGCCGTGGGAGGTGTCAGTCATTGGTGCTCGCAATCTTCCAGCCCCGCGCCGTCAGACCATCGACGGTCCGTCGCACCGCGGCGGGGACGACACTGACTTCCGCCAGGCCGAACTGTGCGCCGGGCGAATGCTCCAGGCGCAGGTCCTCGACGTTCACGTCGAGGACGCCGAGGTCGCCGAAGAGGCGCCCCAGCTGGCCGGGACGGTCGTCGACCATCACCACGACGGGCTCGAAACGGCGGTTCTGGCCGTGCTTGCCGGGGAGGCGCTCGACGCCGTCGTTTCCGCGGCGGATGGTCTCAGCCACGTCGCGGCGGGCCCCGGGAACCTCGGGTTCGCGCAGCGCCGCCGACACGGCCGTGAGGTCAGCGGCCAGCGCGTCGAGAACGTCGACCACCGGGGCGGCGTTGGCGCCGAGGATCTGCACCCAGAGTTCGGGGGCGGATGCCGCGATGCGCGTGGTGTCCCGCACTCCCTGTCCGGCAAGGCGCAGCGAGCCCTCTGGCGCGTCGACGAAGCGGCCGGCCAAGAGGCTCGCCACCAGCTGCGGCACATGGGAGGTGAGCGCCACGGCCTGATCGTGCTCCTCGGGGCTCATCTCGATCGGCATGGCGCCGAGGTCCAGCGCGAGACCCTCGACCAGCGCCAAGTCGCCTGGCCGGGTCTCGCCGTCGCGGCAGACGACCCACGGGCGGCCGACGAAGATGTCGGCGCGGGCGGCGATGGCGCCGCCCCGCTCGCGGCCGGCCAGCGGGTGCGAGCCGATGTAGCGGGTGAGGTCCACGCCGCGCTCTCGCAGCCGCCGGAGCGGCTCGAGCTTGACGCTGGCGACATCGGTGACGACGGCCTGCGGATAGGCGGCCAGCTCACGCTCGATGACGTCGGCGGTGACGTCGGGCGGCACCGCCACGACGACGAGCACGGGCGCATCATCGGCGCGCGCGGCACGGCCGGCGCCGTAGTCGATGGCCAGGCGCAGCTGTGCCGGGGATGTGTCGTCGAGCACGACGTCCACCCCGCGGGCGCGCAGCGCGTGGCCGATGCTCGAACCCAGCAGCCCGGCACCCACGATGCGGACGGGGCCCTGCACGCGCGCAGCGAGCGGCCCCGTCGTCGAATCGGTCACTGGCTCTCCTGGTCACCCGGCGACGGCTCTTCCGTCGCGGCGCGCGCCAAAGTGAGCAGCGCGCCGCGTTCCACTGTAGTCAACTCACGTGCCCGCCCAGCCGGGAGACTTCCCAGGTGCAGCGGCCCGAACTGGCGTCGGACGAGTTCGACGACGGGGTGGCCGACCTCGCTCATCATGCGCCGCACGATGCGGTTGCGGCCGGAGTGCAGGGTGAGCTCGACCAGACTCGTCTCGCCCGATGTGTCCAGCAGTCGGGCCTTGTCGGCGGCGATGGGGCCGTCCTCCAGCTCGATGCCCTTGGTCAACCGGCTGATCGTCTGTGCGGTGACCCGGCCGGACACCTTGGCGATGTACACCTTGTTCACCCCGAACGACGGGTGGGCGAGCACGTGCGCGAGGTCGCCGTCGTTGGTGAGCACCAGCAGCCCGGAGGTCTCGGCATCCAGGCGTCCGACGTTGTAGAGCCGCTCCGGCCAGTCCTTCGTGTACTGGCGCAGGTCGGGACGGCCGTTCTCGTCCTTCATGGTGCTGACGACGCCGGTGGGCTTGTTGAGCATGACATAGCGCTTGGACTGGTCGAGCTGGATGACGGTGCCATCCACGTCGATGAGATCGCGCTCGGGGTCGACGCGCGACCCGAGCTCGGTGACGACCTGGCCGTTCACCCGCACGCGCCCCTCGACGATGAGATTCTCGGACACCCGCCTCGAAGCGACACCCGCGTTCGCGAGCGCCTTCTGCAGCCGTACACCCTCGGTGTCCATCGTCTTTTCTCCTTCTGATCGTCGGGGATTGTCGTGCTCGGTCATCGCAGGCCTTCCACATCGAACCCGTCGGAGCCGTCGTCCAGCAGGGGCGAGATGTGGGGAAGCTCGTCGAGGGAGTTGATGCCCAGGTTGACCAGCAGCGCGTCGGTCGTGCCGTAGTTGATCGCCCCGGTCTCGGGGTCGGTGAACAGTTCGGTGATGAGCCCGCGCGCCACGAGCGTGCGCACCACCGA
>NZ_JANJFJ010000430.1:0-3556 GCF_024626565.1 Microbacterium sp. zg.Y909 | reverse complement strand
GCGCTGGCCGACGGGCGCACCGTGCTGCTGGAGATCGACCTGCAGGGCGCCCGCCAGGTGCGTGCGGCCGAGCCGAGCGCGACGCTCGTCTTCCTGCTGCCGCCGAGCTGGGACGAGCTGGTGCAGCGCCTGGTCGGGCGGGGCACCGAGGGCGACGAGGAGCGCGCCCGGCGCCTGCGCACCGCCAAGGTGGAGCTCGCCGCGCAGGGCGAGTTCGACTACCGCGTGGTCAACGACGACGTGGCGCACGCCGCCGCGGAGGTCGCGAAGATCGCGCACTGACGGTGCAGGGGCGGGTGTCCCGCGGCGGCGCGCGGGCATCGTTCGGTCGTCGCATATGCGCCCTCTCGCCGCGCCCAGCGGGCCCTTTGCGACCACCGAAGCGCGCGCGCGGCGCGAGCCCGGGGGCGCGCCCAGAACGGCTCACCGCGCGACAAGGTAGACTGGGGGGATGCCTCGGCCCGCCGAGCGCCCAGACTTTTTCTCCCCGATCAAGATCACGACCTCAGGAGGTCCCGCATGGCCACTCGCGACCAGGGAATCATCGACCCGCCCATCGACGCACTGCTGGAGAAGGTCGACTCCAAGTACCAGCTCGTGATCTACGCATCCAAGCGCGCGCGCCAGATCAACGACTACTACTCCGACCTGCATGAGGGCAACCTCTTCGACAACGTCGGCCCGCTCGTGGACTCCACGGTCGAGGACAAGCCGCTGACCATCGCGCTGCACGAGATCCACGAGGACAAGCTGCGCCTCCGTCACGTCGACTGAGCCTCACACACACCCGATGACGCCGTGCGGCGGCCCGCTTTCGAGCGTGTCCGCCGCACGGCGCATACTTGTGTCCACCCCCGCCGCCCTCGACCTGGAGCATCGATGACCGACCTGCGCCTGTTCACCTCCGAGTCCGTCACCGAGGGTCACCCCGACAAGATCTGCGACCAGATCTCCGACAGCATCCTCGACGCGATCCTCACCGAGGACCCGAACGGCCGCGTGGCCGTCGAGACGCTGGTGACGACCGGTCTCGTGCACGTCGCCGGCGAGGTGTCCACGAGCGCATACGTCGAGATCCCCGCGATCGTCCGCGACGTGGTCAACCGCATCGGCTACACCTCCAGCGACGCCGGCTTCGACGGCAGCTCGTGCGGGGTCAGCGTGTCGATCGGCGCGCAGTCCTCCGACATCGCCGCGGGCGTCGACAAGGCGTTCGAGCGGCGCGAGGACGGCTCCGAGGACCCGCGCGACCTGCAGGGCGCGGGCGACCAGGGCATCATGTTCGGCTACGCCACCGACGAGACCCCGCAGCTCATGCCGATGGCCATCTGGACCGCCCACCGCATCGCCGAGCGGCTCGCCGCCGTCCGCCGCTCGGGCGAGCTGCCGTTCCTGCGCCCCGACGGCAAGACGCAGGTCACCCTCGGCTACGACGGACATACCCCGCGCACGGTCGAATCGGTCGTGCTGTCCACCCAGCACCAGGCCGACATCTCGCAGAAGGCCCTCCGCGCGGCGGTGCGGGCCGAGGTCATCGACCCCGTGCTCGAAGAGACCGGGCTCGAGCTTCCCGACGTCAAGTACTTCATCAACCCCGCCGGTCCCTTCGTCACCGGCGGCCCCAAGGGCGACGCCGGGCTCACCGGCCGCAAGATCATCATCGACACCTACGGCGGTGCCGCCCGGCACGGCGGCGGGGCGTTCAGCGGCAAGGACCCGTCGAAGGTCGACCGCTCTGCGGCCTACGCCATGCGCTGGGTGGCCAAGAACGCCGTCGCCGCGGGCCTCGCCGAGCGCGTCGAGGTGCAGGTTGCCTACGCCATCGGCAAGGCCAAGCCGGTCGGGCTCTACGTCGAGACCTTCGGCACCGGCCGCGTGTCGGACGAGACGATCCGCCGCGCGATCCGCGAGGTGTTCGACCTGCGTCCCAACGCGATCATCGAGCACCTCGATCTGCTGCGCCCCATCTACGCGCAGACCGCGGCGTACGGACACTTCGGCCGCGAACTGCCCGACTTCACGTGGGAGCGCACCGACCGCGTCGAGGAGCTCCGCACGGCCGCAGGCCTGTAGTGGACGCCGCAGGCGCCGGCGTGACGACCCGTCGCGTCGCACGCGTGCTGATCGATTCGCCGCTGCCGCAGCTGGACCGCCTGTTCGACTACGAGGTCCCCGACGAGCTCGCAGAGACGGTGACGCCCGGCATCCGCGTGCGCGTGCCTCTGCGCACCGCGGGCCGCGTCGTCGACGCCTACGTCGTCGAGACCGGCGAAGCGGATGCCGCCGGGCGCCCGCTTTCTCTCGTGGAATCGGTGATCTCGCCGGTCGCGGTGCTGCCGCCTGGTCTGTACGCGCTCGCGCGGCGGGCCGCCGACCGGGCCGCCGGCTCGGCATCCGACATCCTGCGGCTCGCGGTGCCCAAGCGCATGGTGCGGGCCGAGAAGGCGTGGTTCGCACGTGAGCCCGTGACGGCGCCCGAGGTCGCGCCGGCGGATGCCGCGTGGGCCGACGCCGTGCTCGCGGCGTTCCCCGGCCTCGCCGACGCGATCGCCGCGGGGGAGCGGCTCGCGGTGGACGCGCCGCCGCACCCGGCCCGCCTCGCTTCGGGCGACGACGTCGGGGCATGGGCCGAGCTCCTCGCGGCAGCGGCGGTGCAGACGCTCGCCTCCGGCCGCAGCGCCGTGCTGGTCGTCCCTGACCACCGCGATCAGGCGCAGCTGGAACTCGCCCTGGCGGGACGCGTGCCCGACGACGCCCTGGTGCGCGACGACGCCCGCCGATCGGGGCCCGAGCGCTACGCCTCGTACCTACGGGTGCTGGCCCCGCAGCCGTGCGTCGTCATCGGCAACCGCTCCACCGTGTACGCCCCGGCGCACGAACCCGGACTCGTCGCGATCTGGGACGACGGCGACCCGCTGCTGGCCGAGCCCCTGAGCCCCGGCGTGCACGCCCGTGACGCAGCCCTCGTGCGACAGGAGCTCGACGGCGCGGCACTGCTGTTCGCCGGTCACACCCGCACCACCGACGTCGAGCGCCTCGTCGCGATCGGCTGGGTGCGCGAGGTCCCCGCCCGCCGCCGCACCAGTCCACGTGTCGTCCTCTCGGCCACGCGCGAGGGCGAATCCCACGGCGCCCGGGTGCCCTCGTCGGCGTTCGCCGCCGCCCGCGAGGGCCTGGCATCGGGACCGGTGCTCGTGCAGGTCTCGCGCCCCGGATACGCCCCCGTGCTCGTCTGCGCCGACTGCCGCACGCCGGCGCGCTGCCCGCATTGTGCCGGACCCCTGCGCGCACGCCGGCCCGGCGCGACCCCCGAGTGCGCACTGTGCGGACGCAGCGCTCCGGCCTGGAAATGCGCCAACTGCGAGAGCACGCGGCTGCGCATGGCCTCGTCGGGCAGCGAACGCACCGCCGACGAACTCGGCCGCGCGTTCCCCGGTACGCGCGTCATCGTCGCCGACGGGGTGCATCAGGTGACACAGGTGGATGCCAAGCCGGCGCTCGTCATCGCCACCCGCGGCGCCGAGCCGATCGCCGCCGGCGGCTACCGCGCCGTCGT
>NZ_JANJFJ010000429.1:0-3566 GCF_024626565.1 Microbacterium sp. zg.Y909 | reverse complement strand
TACGACCGTCTCGTCGCCGAACTCGAGCACCTGTCGACCACCGGGCGCGAGGAGATCGCGAAGCGCATCGAATCCGCGCGCGAAGAAGGCGATCTGAAGGAGAACGGCGGCTACCACGCTGCCAAGGACGAGCAGGGCAAGCAGGAGGCGCGCATCCGCACGCTGCAGCACCTTCTGAAGAACGCCAAGGTCGGCACCGCCCCGCAGTCCACCGGGGTCGTCGAGCCCGGCACCGTCATCACCGCCGTTGTCGCCGGGGGCGAAGAAGTGTTCCTCCTGGGCAACCGCGAGATCGCCGCCAACTCCGAGCTGGATGTCTACAGCGAGGCGTCGCCGCTCGGCTCCGCCATCCTGGGACTGAAGGAGGGCGACTCCACGTCGTACACCGCCCCCAACGGCCGCCAGATCAGCGTCGAGGTCGTCAAGGTGGAGACCTACACCGGGCAGTGAGCCGCCTGATCAGTCCTTGACGATGGCCGGCGCGTAGCCGGCATCCGTCAGGGTCTGGATGACGAGCGCGCGGTGCTCCGCGCCCCGCGTCTCGACGCTCAGCTGAAGGATCACCTCGCTGATCTGCAGCCCCTGTCCGTGGCGGGTGTGCAGCACCTCGATGACGTTCGCCCCGGCGATGGCCAGAAGCTCCGAGACCCGTGCGAGCTGCCCTGGCCGGTCGGGAAGCGGGATCTGCAGGGTCATGTAGCGTCCGGATGCCGCGAGTCCGTGGGCGACGACGCGCTGCAGCAGCAGCGGGTCGATGTTGCCGCCCGAGAGCACCACAGCGGTGGGACCCGAGGCCTGCACCTTGCCGGCGAGGATCGCGGCCACTCCGGCGGCGCCCGCCGGCTCGACCACCTGCTTGGCGCGCTCCAGCAGCACCAGCAGGGCTCGGGCGATGTCGTCGTCGCTGACGGTGACGACCTCGTCCACCAGATCCCGGATGATGGCGAAGGGCACGTCACCGGGGCGCGCGACGGCGATGCCGTCGGCGATGGTCGGCGTGGTGGGGACCACCAGCGGACGGCCCGCCTCGAGCGACGACGGGTAGGCGGCGGAGTTCTGCGCCTGCACGCCGATGATCCGCACCGCGCGGCCTTCAGCGGCGGCTCGGGCCTTCACGGCCGCGGCGATCCCCGCCACAAGGCCTCCCCCGCCGATACCGACGATGACCGTCTCGAGCTCGGGGATCTCGTCCCACAGCTCCAGTCCCAGCGTTCCCTGCCCGATGATCACATCGCGGTGGTCGAAGGGATGGATGAGCACCGCTCCGGTGCGCTCGGCGTACTCCGCCGCCAGACGCAGCGGGGTCTCGACGGTCTCGCCCTCGAGGATCACCTCGGCGCCGTAGCCACGCGTGGCCAGGAGCTTGGGCACGGGCACCCCGAGCGGCATGAAGATGGTCGCAGGAATCCCCAGCTTCTGGGCTGCCAGCGCAACGCCCTGGGCATGGTTGCCGGCCGACGCGGCCACCACGCCGCGCGAGCGCTCCTCGGCGGTGAGCCGCGACAACCGGTAGGTCGCCCCGCGGATCTTGAAGGAGCCGGTGCGCTGGAGGTTCTCGAGCTTCAGATGCACGGGGGCCCCGAGCACGTCGCTGAGGTGCTCGGAGTCCTCGAGGGGCGTTCGCACGATGACGCCGCGCAGCGCCTCGGCGGCGTCCTCGAACTCCGCCAGGGTGGGGGTGGTCACGCGGGGTTCCTCCAGTCGCGGGGCACAGTGCTCCAGATGAGATCGTCGGGACGCGGCCTGGCGCCGGTCTCCCAGCCTCGGCGCGCCAGGTAGACCCAGACGACGTTGACGAATGCGGCCAGTGGCACGGCGAACAGTGCGCCCGGGATGCCACCGATCATCGCACCGCCGGCGACGACCAGCACGACGGCCAGGGGGTGCACCTTGACGGCGGAGCCCATCAGCAGTGGCTGCAGCACGTGGCCTTCCAGCTGCTGCACTCCGAGCACGACGATCAGCATCCAGAACGCGATCCAGGGGCCGTTGTAGACGAGGGCGAGGAAGACGGCGACGGCTCCGGTGAGCACGGCGCCGACGAAGGGCACGAAGGCTCCCAGGAACACCAGCACGGCGATGGGGATCGCCAGGGGCACACCGAGCAGGAACGCGCCCAGTCCGATGCCGATCGCATCGATCGTCGCGACGAGCAGCTGGGTCCGCGCGTAATTGATGACGGTGACCCACCCGGCGCGGCCGGCGCCGTCGACGGCCGCGCGTGCGCGCTCGGGGAACAGGCGCACCGTCCAGCGCCAGATGCCGGCACCGTCGGCGAGGATGCACAGCAGGATGAAGAGGGCCAGCAGCGTGCCGGTGGCCACGTGTCCCACGGTGCTGCCGATGGCGAGGGCGCCCGAGAGCAGCAGCTCCGCCTGCTGCTCCATCAGCGTCGCGCCCTGGGTGAGCAGGTCATCGATCTGCTGGGCAGTCAGGTGGAGGGGGCCGTCGATGAGGTACCGCCGGAAGTCGTTCAGCGCCGCGGATGTGCGCCCCTGCACCGATCCCAGATCGCGGGTGATCTGCCACACCGCCAGCCACAGCAGACCGCCGATCACCGCGATCGTGCCGAGCACCGAGATGACGATGGCCAGCCAGCGCGGGAACCGGTAACGCAGCATGAGGGAGAAGCCCGGCCACACCAGCGCGCTGACGAGGATCGCGACCAGCAGCGGGATCACGAGCAGCTTCAGCTGGATGACGAGCCAGATCGCGACCCCGATCGCGGCCGCGAGCACGAGGAAGCGCCACGCGTAGGCCGTCGCCACGCGCAGCGGGTGCGGCACGACGGTGGCGACGTCGCCTGGCGCGTTGCGCCGCCGCACCGCATCGAAGAACGCGGTGCGCGGCTTGTCATCGGGGGTGCCGGTCACCACGTCATTCTAGAGTCGCCGGCGCGCCGTTCCCTCCCCCGTGACGGCGCACGCGGCGATGTCCGAGGCGTTCGGTAGGCTCGCCGCCGTGACGACGAGCACCGCAGCACAGCGCCCCCGTGATCTCAGTCGCGGCGAGGCTCGTCGTATCGCGCTGGCCGCCCAGGGCTTCGCGCGCCCTCGACCCGAAACCGTGGGCACCCGGCAGCTGAATCTCGCGCTGACGCGCATGGCGACGCTGCAGATCGACTCCGTCAACGTCTTCGCGCGTTCCCACTACCTGCCGCTCTTCTCGCGTCTGGGCCCGTACGATCCGGCGCTGCTCGATCGGCTGCTGTTCTCGCCCGGCGGTCGCTACACCGAGTCCTGGGCCCATATGGCGTCGTTCATCCCCACCGCCGATTGGGGGCTCTTCGCCTTCCGCCACGCGGCCGCACGCGAACGGTACCTGCACCGCGACGCGGCCTGGTTCCGCGAGCATGGCGGAGTCGTCGACGAGGTGCGCGCACAGCTGGCCGCCCGCGGGCCGCTGCGGCCTGCGCAGATCGACCACGCGTCACGGGTGGGCGGCCGGGGCCCCTGGTGGGACTGGGACGTTGTCAAGAACGCACTGGAGTACCTGTTCCTCTTCGGCGAGGTCGCCATCGCCGGCAGGCGCGGCTTCGAGCGCCGCTACGGGCTGACCGCCGACGT
>NZ_JANJFJ010000428.1:0-3569 GCF_024626565.1 Microbacterium sp. zg.Y909 | reverse complement strand
CGCGAGACCGTGCACACGCTCGACCGCGAACGCGGCACGATGGGCAACCACGCGTTCTACCTGTCGATCCCGCCGAAGGACTTCCCGCTCGTCGCGAAGCAGCTGAAGGCGTCGGGCCTGGTGGACGACACGTCCGCCGGCGACACCAGCTGGCGCCGCGTCGTGATCGAGAAGCCGTTCGGCAGCGACCTGCAGAGCGCGCGCTCCCTCAACGAAGCCCTCGAAGTCGCCTTCCCCGCCGACTCGATCTTCCGCATCGACCACTACCTCGGTAAGGAGACGGTGCAGAACATCCTCGCGCTGCGCTTCGCCAACGAGCTGTTCGAGCCGCTGTGGAACCGCAACTACGTCGACCACGTGCAGATCACCATGGCCGAGGACATCGGCGTGGGCGGCCGTGCCGGGTACTACGACGGCATCGGCGCGGCCCGCGACGTCATCCAGAACCATCTGCTGCAGCTGCTGGCCCTCACCGCCATGGAGGAGCCGATTTCGCTGGATGCCACACATCTGCGTGCCGAGAAGGAGAAGGTGCTCGCGGCGGTGCGGCTGCCCGAGGATCTTTCCACCGCGACCGCACGCGGCCAGTACGCCGGTGGATGGCAGGGCGGCGAGAAGGTGACCGGTTTCCTCGACGAGGACGGCATGGACCCGGCATCCACAACCGAGACCTACGCCGCGATCAAGCTCGAGATCGCCACGCGGCGTTGGGCGGGCGTGCCCTTCTACCTGCGCACGGGAAAGCGACTGGGGCGACGGGTCACCGAGATCGCCGTCGTCTTCAACCGCGCACCGCAGCACCTGTTCCTGCGCAACCAGACCACCGAGCAAGGGCAGAACGCCCTGGTGATCCGCGTGCAGCCCGACGAGGGCGTCACCATCCGCTTCGGCTCGAAGGTTCCGGGGGCCGCCACCGAGGTGCGCGACGTCACGATGGACTTCGGCTACGGCCACGCTTTCACCGAGTCGAGCCCCGAGGCCTACGAGCGCCTCATCCTCGACGTGCTGCTGGGCGACCCGCCCCTGTTCCCCCGCCACGAAGAGGTCGAGCTGAGCTGGCGCATCCTCGACCCCGTCGAGGAGTTCTGGGCCGCACAGCGCGGACCCCTCGAACAGTACTCCCCGGGTTCTTGGGGGCCGCCGTCGGCGGATGAACTGCTGGCCCGCGACGGCCGCGTCTGGAGGCGTCCATGATCGTCGATCTGCCCGACACCACGGTGTCCCAGGTCGCCCGCTCGCTGGTGAAGGTGCGCGAGGAGGGCGGCGCGGTCGCCCTCGGACGCGTGCTGACGCTCGTGATCGCCACGTCGCACGGCCTCGAAGAGGACGCGATCGACGCCGCCAACGACGCCTCGCGGGAGCACCCCATGCGGGTGATCGTGCTGATGACGCACCCTGACGGCGACGCGCGCCTCGACGCGCAGATCCGCGTCGGCGGCGATGCCGGTGCCAGTGAGGTCATCGTGCTGCATGCGCACGGCGACGCCGCGAGCAACCCCGACAGCCTCATCACGGGACTACTGCTGCCCGATGCGCCAGTCGTGGCCTGGTGGCCCGACCATCCGCCGGCGGTTCCCGCCGAGTCCGGCATCGGCCGCATCGCCCAGCGCCGCATCACCGACGCGTCGACGAGGCCTTTCGCCGACGACCGGCTCACGACGCTCTCGCGCACGTACGCCCCCGGCGACACCGACCTGGCATGGACGCGCCTCACGCACTGGCGCGAGCAGCTCGCCGCGGTGCTCGACCAGCCGCCCTACGAGCCGGTCACGGCCGTCGAGGTCGTCGGCAGCGGCAGTTCGCCGTCGACGGCGCTCCTGGCCGCGTGGCTGCGGTTGAAGCTCGAAGTCCCCGTCACCTGGCGGTACGCCTCCCCCGAGGAGTGGGACCACGGGATCCGCTCGGTGCGTCTGACGCGCTCCTCCGGCGACATCGTGCTCGAGCGCGCCAACGACATCGACGCCCACCTCTCCCAGCCGCAGCAGCCGGGACACGACATCGTCCTGCCACGCCGCACGCTGCGCGAATGCCTGGCCGAGGAGCTGCGCAGGCTCGATCCGGACGTCCTGTATGGGCGGGTCATCACCCAGGGCTGGGAGTTGCTCGGTCCCGCCGCGATCGGGGAGAAGCATGTCTGAGTTCTTCGCCGAGAAGCGCGTCGTCGTACGCCCGGACCCCGAGCACGTTGCCCGCTCCGTGGCCACGCGATTCCTCTCCCGGCTCGCCAAGCGCACCCGCGACGGTCGGGTCACCCATGTCTCGCTGACCGGCGGCGTCATGGGCACCTCGGTGCTTCGCGCCCTGGGTGGCCATCGCAAGCTCGACAGCGTGGACTGGTCCCTCGTGCACTTCTGGTGGACGGACGAGAGGTTCGTCCCGCGAGACAGCGACGAGCGCAACGAGAAGACCGCGCACACCGAGCTGTTCTCGCGCATCGACGTCCCCGCCGAGAACATCCACCCCATCCCCGCGTCCGACGCCGGCGTCGATCTCGATGCCGCGGCCGAAGCCTACGCGCGCGAGCTCGCGGGGAGCCGACGGCCACATCGCGTCGCTCTTCCCGGACCGCCCGGAGATCCAGATCACCGATCGCGCCGTGGTCGCCGTGCGCGACTCCCCCAAGCCGCCGCCGGAGCGGGTGACGATGACCCGTCCGGTGATCAACTCCGCCGCTCGCGTGTGGATGGTGCTGGCCGGGGCCGACAAGGCCGCAGCCCTCGGACTCGCCCTCGCCGGTGCAAGCTACGACAGCGTCCCTGCCGCCGGAGCCAAGGGTCGCAAGCGCACGGTGCTCTTCGTCGACGCGGCCGCCGCCGCGCAGGTGCCGCCCGAGCTCATCGACGGCGAATACTGAGGCGGGCCGGCGGACCCGGACACGAAGAAGGGGATGCCGCGAGGCATCCCCTTCTTCCGCTCTCGTGAGCGGTCGTCACATACCGCGGCGCTCGCGCAGCTGCTGCAGAGCGTCGTCGAGGAGCGTCACGGCCTCTTCGTCGGTGCGGCGCTCCTTCACGTAGGCCAGGTGCGTCTTGTAGGGCTCCGGCTTGGCCAGAGCGGGCGGGTTCTGCTGATCGCGACCGGCGGGCAGGCCGGAGTGCGGGGAGTCGATCGTGTCGGGGATCTCCTCCTCGGAGATGCCGGCGGCGAAATGGCGCACCGTCTCATTGCCGAGGGCGTCCCAATACGACACCGCCACGCGGTCCGCGTGGAACCCGTGGTCCTGCTCGCCCATCGGGCCTGCGCCCACCCGCGTGCCGCGGATGGCGTTTCCACCTGTAGCCATGTCAGATTCCCTGGAACTTGGTGATCAGGCCGAGGGCCACGATCGAGACGAACCACGCCAGCGCGAGGATGACGGTGAAGCGGTTGAGGTTGCGTTCGGCCAGGCCGGACGAGCCCATCGCCGAGGTCATCCCCCCGCCGAACATGTCGGACAGACCGCCGCCACGTCCCTTGTGGAGCAGGATGAGAAGGGTCAGCAGCAAGCTGGTGATGCCCAGCATCACCTGCAGGACGAACTCGAGAACTGGCACAGTCGTAGAAGCCTTTCGCTGTGGTCCCTGCGGACC
>NZ_JANJFJ010000427.1:0-3575 GCF_024626565.1 Microbacterium sp. zg.Y909 | reverse complement strand
TCTCCGACGACGACCCGACGGGAAGGCTGCGACCGCCCAAGGCAGCGCGGCGTCTGCCGAAGGCGCTCACCATCGCGCAGGTGGAGGCGCTCATCGAGGCCTCGGGGCCTGCGGCATCCGATGCCCTGCCGGGCGACCTCGTTGGCCTTCGCGACCGCGCACTGCTGGAGCTGCTTTACGCCACCGGCGCGCGGATTTCGGAGATCGTCCAGCTCGACGTCGACGATCTCGCGCACGGTGACGTGCTGCGCGTGCGCGGAAAGGGCGACAAGGAGCGCATCGTGCCGATCGGCTCCTATGCGCGCACGGCGGTCGACGCGTACCTCACGCGGGTGCGGCCGGAGCTGTCGCGGCGGGGGAGTGCGACCCCGCGGCTGTTCCTGGGAGTCCGCGGCGCACCGCTGTCGCGGCAGAGCGCGTGGCTGGTCATCGGGCAGGCAGCTGAGCGCGCGGGGCTGACCGCGCACGTGTCGCCGCACACCCTGCGGCATTCGTTCGCGACGCACCTGCTGCAGGGCGGCGCCGACGTGCGCGTCGTGCAGGAGCTGCTCGGACACGCCTCGGTGGCAACGACCCAGATCTACACCTACGTCTCGCCCGACGCGCTGCGCGACGTGTATGTCACGTCCCACCCGCGGGCTCGCTGACCCGCGGGGCGCGTCGGGCCTCGTCACCTCGATCGGTGAGACGAAACCGGATGGCCGAGACAGTGGGTAATCCCCACAGTCTCGGCCGCCCGTATTCGTCTCAGCGTCTGGTGGGGCCGGGCGGGGCGGTGGTGGGTGGGGTTTGCACGGCCGGCCGATCAGCGGGCGGCGCGAGCGGGACGCCAGACTGAGGGGCATGTCGACCACTGCCGCGACCACCATTCGCCCATCGCGCGCGCTCGCCGTCTTCTGGATCGTCGCGGCAGCGGCCGGGTGGGTGGTGTCGTTCCTGCTCTACCAGGAGTACATCGGGCAGCTGACGGGAGCGGACCCGCTGTTCTCGTGCCAGATCAGCGTGCTGGTCACGTGCGGACCCAACCTGCTGTCACCCGGCGGCAACCTTCTGGGGTTCAGCAACTCGCTCATCGGCATGACGCTCTTCCTCGGCCCGATCTACGCCGGCGTGAGTGCGCTGGCCGCGCCCGACGGGCTGCGGGTGTGGTTCTGGCGCGTGTTCACCCTGTTCGTCCTCGGCGGCTTCCTGCTGGTGCACCTCTTCGCCTACCGCAGCGTCTTCGAGTACGGCTCGCTCTGCCCCTGGTGCATGGTGGTGTGGCTCGTGACCATTCCGCTGTTCTGGTTCACGCTCGGCTGGGCGCTCCGCGATGGGGTGTGGGGGCGGATGCCGCGCCTCGGCGCCGCCTTGCTGACGTGGGCGCCGCTGCTCACGGTGACGAACTACGCCCTCATCGCGATCGTGGCCCAGGTGCGGCTCGATGTGCTGGGCAGCCTCTGACCCCCCCGATTGGCGCCGACGCGCCGAGTGCTGGCAAGCTGGATGGTCATACCTCTGAACACTCAATGAGTTCCCTATGAAAAAGAGAGATCAACCATGAAGTTCGCCCGCCCCCAGCTCGCCCTCGCCGGCCTCGTCGTGCTCGGTATGACCACGCTGACCGCGTGTTCCGCCGCGTCGCTGCCGGACACCTCGTCGGAGCCCGTTCGCGACGCCGAGAGCGGCCAGGTCACCGAGAGCTCCGAAGCCGTCGACGTCTTCGCGATCCGCGTCGGGGACTGCCTCAACACCTCGGAGCTGACCGGCGAGACCGAGCTGGAGAGCGTCCCGGTCGTCCCCTGCGAGGAACCGCACGAGGACGAGGTCTACCACGCCTTCGACGTCGAGGGATCTGAGTACCCCGGCACCGACGCGCTCGCGGCCGAGGCCGACGAGACGTGCATCGCCGAGTTCGGCACCTTCGTCGGCACACCCTGGGAGGAGTCGGCGCTGGAGTACTGGCCGATGTACCCCAGCGAGCAGTCGTGGGCAGGTGGGGACCGCGAGATCCTCTGCATCGCGTACGACCCCTCGCAACTGGTCACCGGCACGCTCGCCGGCGCCGCGCGCTAGTCGCCATCGCCGGAGGGTCGCCACCGCGCGCCCTCCGGCGATCGCCGCGGTGATGGCTAGAATCGGTGCAGGCATCCCAGAGAGCAGGAGCATCGGTGGCGGGTAAGGCACAGGCGGCGAAGACCGCGGCGGGGGACACACCGATCGGTCCCACCGGTCGCCCCTATCAGGGCTTCCCGACCCCGCCGAAGCTCGACGGCCACGGTCCCGCGCGCATCATCTCGCTGTGCAACCAGAAGGGCGGCGTCGGAAAAACGACGACCACCATCAACCTCGCCGCATCGCTGGCCGAATACGGTCGCCGGGTGCTCGCTGTGGACTTCGACCCGCAGGGCGCGCTGTCGGCGGGTCTCGGCATCGCGACGCACGAGATCCCCACCATCTACGACCTGCTGCTGGACAGCAAGCGCGACCCGCACGAGGTCATCGTGCCCACCGCCGTCGAGGGCCTCGACATCCTCCCTGCCAACATCGATCTTTCGGCGGCGGAGGTGCACCTGGTCAACGAGGTCGCCCGTGAGACGATCCTCGCCCGCGTGCTGCGCAAGGTCGCGGGGGAGTACGACGTCATCCTCATCGACTGTCAGCCGTCGCTCGGTCTGCTGACCGTCAACGCGCTCACGGCGAGCCACGGCGTGCTCATCCCGCTTGAATGCGAATTCTTCGCCCTGCGCGGCGTCGCCCTGCTCATCGAGACCATCGACAAGGTGCGCGACCGCCTCAACCCGAGCATCGAGCTCGACGGCGTGCTGGCGACCATGTACGACCCGCGCACGCTGCACTCGCGCGAGGTGCTGGAGCGGGTGGTCGACGCGTTCGGCGACGACGTGCTCGAGACGGTCATCGGCCGCACCGTGAAGTTCCCGGACGCCTCGGTGTCGGGCGTTCCCATCATCGACTTCGCACCGGAGCACCCGGCTGCCCAGGCCTACCTGCGGCTGGCGCGGGAGCTGGTCGCCCGTGGCGCCGTCGCCTGACGACGACCCGTCCGCCGTCGTCGAGCCGTCGACGAAAGCCCAGGCCGAGCCGGCCGAACCCGGATTCCGCGTCTCGCTCGACGTGTTCGACGGTCCGTTCGACCTGCTGCTCTCACTCATCTCGCAGCACGAGCTGGACATCACCGAGGTCGCGCTCAGCCGGGTGACCGACGAGTTCATCGCGTACCTGCGATCGATGCAGACCGCGGAGCAGCTCGACGAGGCATCCGAGTTCCTGGTCGTCGCCGTGACGCTCCTGGACATGAAGGTGGCGGGCCTGCTGCCGCAGGGCGAGCTGGTTGATGCCGAATCGGTCGCCCTCCTCGAGGCACGGGATCTGCTCTTCGCGCGTCTGCTGCAGTACCGCGCGTTCAAAGAGGTCTCGGCCTGGTTCGCCGCCCACCTGCAGGCCGAGGACCGCCGGCACACCCGCTCGGTGCCGCTGGAGGAGAAGTACCGTCGCGCCGTGCCGGAGCTCGTGTGGACACTCTCGCCCGATGACTTCGCCGCGCTCGCGGTGGTCGCCATGGCGCCGAAGGAGAT
>NZ_JANJFJ010000426.1:0-3586 GCF_024626565.1 Microbacterium sp. zg.Y909 | reverse complement strand
GCGCGCTCAGGGAAGCGCATGCGGGTGAGCTGAGCGATGTGCTCGGCGATGTCACCCATGCGCTCGAGCGAGGCCGACACGCGCAGCGCAGCAACCACGATGCGCAGGTCGCGCGCGACAGGCTGCTGACGGGCGAGGATCTGGATGGCGAGCTCGTCGAGTTCGATCGCCTTGTCGTCGATGACCTGGTCGGCCTCGATGACCTCTTCGGCCAGTGCCACGTCGCTCGTCCCGAAGGCGCGGGTGGCCTTCTCGATCGCGACCGTGACGAGCTCGGCGATCTCAACCAGACGTCCCTGCACGTCCTCAAGGGACTGGTGGAACACTTCGCGCATGGGGGCACCTTCCTTTTCGCGGGGCACAGCACCGCTTCGTCCTCGCGGCTCGGCGTGATTCGCAAGCTCGGCGATTCTGGTCGGCAAAGGTTAACGAACAGTGCCGCCCCAGTGAATAGTATCCCGCACCACCCCGTGCGGGGCTGAAACCGGCCGTTCGCAGTGACACCGCCCGTTTACGCTGGAGACATGGATTCGACGCGGCTGGCGCTGCTCGCCCTGCTGGCCGGCATGCTCGTGGGGGTATCGATCGCACTGCTGATCGCGCTCGCGCTGCGCGCACGCGACCGAGCGGTCGCGCAGGAATCGTCGCACCTGCCCGACGGCCTGCACGCTGTGCTGGAGGGCATGGAGGATCCCGCGGCGGTCGTCGACGCCTCCGCGACCGTGGTCGCGGCATCGGGCGCCGCGGAGCTGTTCGGCATGCAGGAAGGCGCGGTGCTGCCCAGTCAGGCGCTGCGGGCCCTCGTCCGCGCCGCCCGCGCCAGTGAGCGCCCCGCCACCGAGACCCTGCGGCTGGAGCGCGACGCCGACCTCGCGCGGACGCGGCTGGTGGCCGCGCGCGCGTACCCCGTGACGCCGAGGCTCGTGCTGCTGGTGGTGCGCGACATCACCGAACGCGAGCGCGTGGAGGAGATGCGGCGGGACTTCGTGACCAACACCAGCCACGAGCTGAAGACCCCCGTGGGGGCCATCATGCTGCTGTCCGAGGCGATCGAATCGGCCGCCGACGATCCCGAGCAGGTGCGCACCTTCGCCGGCCGCCTGCACGCGGAGGCGCAGCGGCTCAGCCGGTTGACCGGCAGGATCATGAACCTCTCGCGCCTGCAGGCCGCCGATGATCTGTCCGAGGTGCGTGACGTCTCGATCGACCAGATCGTCGCGTCGGCGGTCGAGGCCCACGAGACGCAGGCGGATGCCGCGGGCGTCGAACTCGTGCGCGGCGGGGACCGCGGCCTCTACGTGCGGGGTGACGCCCAGATCCTCGGCGAGGCGGTCGGAAACCTCATCGCCAACGCCATCGCCTACTCCCCGGCGGGGTCGCGTGTGGGCGTCGGCGTCAAGGGCACCGACGGGGTGGTGGAGATCGCGGTCACCGACCGGGGCACCGGCATCGCCGAGAGCGAGCAGCAGCGCGTCTTCGAGCGGTTCTACCGCGCCGACGCGGCGCGCTCCCGCCAGACCGGCGGCACCGGACTGGGCCTGGCCATCGTCAAGCACGCGGCGCACCGCCACGGCGGCGACGTGCGACTGTGGTCGCAGCCCGGACAGGGATCGACCTTCACGATCCGGCTGCCGCGCGCCGACGCGCCGGACGCCGACGCACTGCGCGGCGAACAGCGCCCCGGCAAGAAGAAACCCCGCACCAAGCCCGGCCGCGCCACCGCGGCGGTTCCGAACGGAGAGCCCCGATGACCCGTGTCTTGATCGTCGAGGACGAGCCCGATCTCGCCGACCCCCTGGCCTACCTGCTGCGGCGGGAGGGGTTCGACGTCGATATCGCCGAGGACGGACCCACCGCGCTGCGCATGTACGGTGCGGAGGGCGCGGACATCATCCTGCTCGACCTCATGCTGCCGGGCATGCCGGGTACCGAGGTGTGCCGCCAGATCCGGTCGACCTCCAGCGTGCCGATCATCATGCTGACCGCCAAGGACGCCGAGGTCGACATCGTGGTGGGACTCGAGCTCGGCGCCGACGACTACGTCACGAAGCCTTATTCCTCGCGCCAGCTGCTCGCCCGCATGCGCGCGGTGCTGCGGCGCAGCGCGCCCTCGGACGACCACCTGGACGAGCGGGTGCTCACCGCCGGACGGGTGACGCTCGACATCGACCGCCACGCCGTGAGCGTCGACGGCACCGAGATCAGCATGCCGCTGAAGGAGTTCGAGCTGCTCGAGGTGCTCATGCGCAATGCCGGCCGCGTGCTGACGCGTGGCCAGCTCATCGATCGGGTGTGGGGCAGCGACTACTACGGCGACACGAAGACGCTCGACGTGCACATCAAGCGCATCCGGTCGCGCATCGAGAAGAATCCCGGTGAGCCGGTCATGCTCGTGACCGTGCGCGGGTTGGGCTACCGCTTCGAGGCGTGAGGGCACCCTCGCGGCTCAGGCCACGGGGGAGGGGCGTGCTCAGTCCTCGATGAACTCTTCTTCGACCGGCTCGAACTCGGTGTAGTACGGCAGCGCGCCGTCGAGCACCGGGACCTGGGCGACCGTGCCGGACTCCAGGCCTGTCTGGAACGCCATCGGCACGGTGGCGCCGGCGGGCACGCCGAGGTCGGTGAAGAGGATCGGCTCGAGGTCGACGCCCAGGCTGACGCTCTCACCGGCGTCGAGCTCGATGATCGCGGCCTCGCCGTTCTCGAGTGCGACGGTGATCTCCTGCGCCTCGAGCGAGTTGTTCACGAACGCGGCGATGAAGTTGCCGGCGGAACCGTCTTCGTTGGCGATGACCATGGCGTTGAGCACGTCGACGGGACCCGGAGCGGGAACGTTGACCCCGTCAGAGGGGGAGTACGCGAGGGTGGTCGCCTGGGGGGCGAGCATGTTGCAGCCGGTCGCTCCGAGGAGGACGACAGCACCCATAGCGAGCGACGCGAGCAGGCGCGATTTCACGGTTCCTCCCGGGGAAGCAGACGACATCCCGAGCAGTCTACGCGGTGCGGTGCGCCGATCCAGGACGGGTGCGTCGACCGCAGGCCGGCAAACCTTAGCGTATGTCGCCTGTGGTATCCTGGAGGTTGCCGAAAGGACACAACTGCATGCTTTTTGAGGTTGGCGAGACGGTTGTCTACCCGCACCACGGGGCCGCAACGATCATCGAAGTCAAAGAACGGGTGATCAAGGGCGAGACGAAGAAGTATCTCAAGCTGAACGTCACGCAAGGCGATCTGGTCATCGAGGTACCGGCGGACAACGTCGATCTGGTGGGCGTCCGTGACGTCATCGGTCAAGAGGGACTCGACCGCGTTTTCGAGGTGCTGCGTGCACCTTTCACCGAGGAGCCGACCAACTGGTCGCGCCGCTACAAGGCGAACCTCGAGAAGCTCGCGTCGGGTGACGTCATCAAGGTGAGCGAGGTCGTGCGCGACCTGTGGCGCCGCGACCAGGACCGCGGCCTCTCTGCCGGTGAGAAGCGCATGCTCGCCAAGGCACGCCAGATCCTCATCTCCGAGCTCGCTCTGGCCGAGAAGACCGACGAGGAGCGCGCGAGCGTCGTCCTCGACGAGGTCCTCGCCAGCTGAC
>NZ_JANJFJ010000425.1:0-3603 GCF_024626565.1 Microbacterium sp. zg.Y909 | reverse complement strand
GCCGCATCGGCCTGCTGGCCCAGCACCGGGGCGAGCGCCAGGATCAGCAGCCCCGCGATCGTGGTGCCCCAGCCGAGCCCCGCGGCCAGGCCCGCCTCGGCGACCTCTTTCACCCGGTCGTCGTCGGGGAGCGCGGCGATGTCGGCGGGCAGGAACGCGTCGGTCGTGAGGTACAGCGCTGTGAAGATGAAGGTGAGGATCACCGTGTTGAACGGCTGCGCCGCCCAGTCCCACAGCGCCCACGCCAGCAGGGTCTTGCGGGGGGCGGGGGTGTCGCGTCGCAGGCCCAGGCCCATCACGGGCAGTGCGTCGGTGTCGGCGGTGACGGGCACGTCGGGAGTCGCGCCGGGGGATGAACTCATGCGCGCAGATTATCGCGACTGCGTACCCGCCTGACGCGAGGGCGCGCGGCGGAACTCCGTCGCGGTCAGTGTTCGGATGCCGCCTCGGCGCGCTCCCTGCGTCGCTCGAGGCCCGCGAGGATGCTGGTGCGGAGGGCGTAGAGGAACAGCCCGCCCGCGGCGACGGAGATCACGATGTCGCGGTTGGCCCCGTTGATGAGGTTGTTGACCCATCCCAGCATCGGCACGCTGTACCAGAGGGCGCCGCGGATCTGCACCTCTCGCACCGGCTCGGGATCGGGCGTGTTGTTGTTGTCGCCCTGGGTGACGAAGGTGAGTTCGCCATCGGTGTAGGTCTTGGAGATCACCCGGTGAGTGACCACAGCTGCCTCGCCGGAGCGGATCTGGTACGTGATGACGTCGCCGACGGCGATCTCGTCGGTCGGCGTCGCGCGGGTGACGATGAGGGTGCCGGGCGGCAGCCCGGGCTCCATCGACTGGGTCAGCACGGTCATGGCGGTGCCACCGACGAGGGCCGGCAGCATGATGACGGCAACGGCGAGAGCGGCGGTGATGGTGAGCAGCGACGCGCTGAGGGCGACGGCCAGGTAGTGCAGCAAGCTGTGCTCGTGGTGACCTGCGGCGCGGTGGGCGCGACGCGAGGTGAGCCCGGGGAGCGGGATGGAGTGTGTGATCGCGGTCATGAGCATTCCGTTGCAGAGATGATGCCGAGGGGGCCGGAGGTGCGCGTCACCGAGACGGCTGCGGTCAGGGGGGCGGTCGTGCCGTAAGCGGCCTCTTTGGCACGGATGGCGAACGAGTAGACGCCGTTGGCGTCGAGGTCCTTGCCTTCGACCAGGACCGACGCGGTACCGGCCGAGCTCTTGACCGTCGCGACCGTGGTGCCGGATGCGGTGTCGACGACCTCGTAGGTGACGTCGGCGCGAGCGGGGCGGTTGGCGGGCGCGGCCCACGAGAGCCGGACGAAGTCGAAGACGACCTTGACGTTGGTGCAGGTCACCGCGCCGGCCGCGGCCAGCTGGTAGACGCTCTGCGTGACCGCCGTGGTCGTGGCGGTGGCGGTCCAGCTCGTCCCGACCGCGCCGATCACCCGGAACGCGGCCGTGATGCTCTGCCCCTGCAGCGCGGCGTTGGTGCTGCCGTCGATGCGGGTCGCGACGCACACGACGACCTGAGCGCCCGGCGCGAGCGTGCGCGCGGTGGCGGGCAGCGCCGGCGCCGGGTCTGCCAGCGTGGTCTTGATGGCGCTGACGGGAACGGTGGTCGAGCAGGTTCCCGTCCACAGGTTCAGGGCGGTCTTCTGGGCGAGCGCGCTGCTGCCGGTGACGTCGCTGGCGAGGGTGTAGGACAGCGGGGTGCCGCCCGTGTTGGCGATGGTGAGCTGGCCGGAAACGGCGCCCGACGAGGAGCCGCTGTACTGGTAGCTCGTGGCGAGGCTGCCGGTCTGGGCGATCGTCGTGGCGGGTGCGGCCGAGGCGGCGGTGGCCGTCAGCGCGGCGTCGGCGCTCCAGCCGGCCACGGCTGCACCGGAGCCGCCGAGCACCGCGAGGGTCACGAGGGCGGCGATCGGGCCGAGAAGGCGGCGGCGGGTCACGGGTGCACCTGCGTTCCGCGGATCGTGAGGCTGAGGCCGGATGCCGTGATGCCGGCCGCGCTGGCCGGTGCGGTCAGCGGCAGGCTCAGGCCCACGCAGAGGGTGGCGCTCGCCCCGGGGGCGAGAGTGACTTGCAGGTCGGATGCGACGCCCGAACCGACCGATGTGGTCGCCTTCGGGGTGACCCGCCCTGCCGTGCAGTCCGCTGCCGAGGCGGTCGTGCCGACCGTGACGACCAGTGCGGCGGTGAGGCCGTTCGAGGTGGCGGCCGCCACGTTGCCGAGGGCGAGGGCGAGCGGGGTGGTGCCGGTGTTGCGTACGACGCTGGAGCTGTAGGCGGTGCGGCCGGGGTACATGCCGGTGGCGGAGAGTTTCAGGTCTGCGGCGGAGAGTTCTGCCGACCCTGCCTGCAGGGTGGCGGCTGCTGCTGCCGGGGCCGCGGCGGTCCAGGCGGCGTAGGTGCCGCCCCCGGCCGTTACGCCGAGCACGATCGCGCCTACGGTTCCGAGTGTCGCCAGCAGCATCTTCGCCGGCGCACAGCGGCGGCGCCGCTGGGCCAGGCGAAGTGAGCGGCGGGTCATCTCGGCTCCTCGGGGTCGGTGGTGGATTACGCGGACAGCGGGTCCGCCCCCGTGATGGGGGCGGACCCGATGGATCACGCGGCGGCGGTGTGCTGCGTGAGGGTGACGCTCAGGTCGTTGAGGTTCACGGCACCGGTCTTGGCGTCGTTGTTGGAGCCCTCGGTGCCGTAGGGGAAGGTGATCGTGACGGTGACGGTGACGTCCTGTTCGATCCCTGCAGCACCCGGGGCGACGGTGAAGCCGTCGGCGCTCTCGGTGATGCCAGCGCCTTCCGCGGTGAGCACCGCGTTGGCCTCGAGGTAGCCGACCAGCGCCTGGTCGACCGCGTTGGCGGGATTGGCGGGTGTGATGGACGCCTCGCTCAGCGCGAGCGTGGCGCTCAGGCTGTCACCCTCGGCGACGATCGACATCGTCTTGGTGAAGGTGAGCACATCGCCCGGAACCACCCGGTAGGCGGCGATGTTGATGTCGTCGCCGTTGGCCGCCCAGGTGCCTTCGGTGCCGGGGTCGGTGACGACGAGGTTTCCCGCCGTGATCTCGGCACCCGCGATGTCGGCCGACGCGTTCCACGAGGCGAAAGTGCCGCCGCCGCCCAGGAGCAGGAGGACACCGGCTGCGGTGGCGATGGAGGCCTTGGTGATCTTGTTCATGATGTGTTCCTTCTCGCGGCTTGTGGCCGCTCTTTTCCTGCGGATGGGATGGATTCGGGGCCCAGGTTCCGAAGCGAGTGATCCGGTCGGGGCACTGCCCAGTTTTCGCCGCGGACCGCAAGAAGGGCCCCGGTTCGATGCCGCGCTCCCGCAAGATCCCAGCAGCGTCGCCTGAGCGCGACCGGCCGCGACGCCGAACCACAAGACATCCACAAGAAATGGTCCAAAACGCCCCGCCCGCCCCAGATTCGTGCGCCTACGTGGCATCCGTCGTCCGCGCGCTAGCAGCCAAACTTGACACCTCACGGCTCAAGTTCAATTGACATCGATCGGGGCGCCGCGTACCCTTGAGTCATCGCGGCTCAAGGTTGGGGCCGCCCCAGACTTTTCAGTTCCACACGAAGGAGAAACACATG
>NZ_JANJFJ010000424.1:0-3625 GCF_024626565.1 Microbacterium sp. zg.Y909 | reverse complement strand
GACCTGCGGGTGGCTGCCCGCCGTCCGGTGCTGCTCACCAACATCGCCTCTCTCGCGATGGGGTTCTCGCTCTTCGCCTCGAACGTGGCCTACCCGCAGCTGCTGGAGCTGCCGGCCCCCGCGGGTTTCGGACTGTCACTGCTCGCCGCCAGCCTCGTCATCGCGCCGGCGGGCCTGGTGATGATGGTGCTGTCGCCCTACTCGGGGCGCGTGGCGCGCACCGTCGGCCCTCGGCTGCTGCTGATCCTCGGGGCGATCGCCCTCATCGTCGCGTACGGGTTCACGCTGCTGTTCTCCTCCGAGGTGTGGCACATCCTGGTGGCCAATCTGCTGGTGGGCGTCGGGATCGGCTTCGGCTACGCCAGCATGCCGATGCTCATCATGCGCAGCGTGCCGCAGAGCGAGACGGGCGCCTCCAACGGCCTGAACGCGCTGTTCCGCTCGCTCGGCACCAGCACTGCTGCTGCCGTGATCGCCGCGGTGCTGGCGAGCCTGTCGGTCACGCAGGGCGGCGTGCAGGTGCCGACGGCGGCGGCGTTCGACGTGGCGTTCCTGCTGGGCGGCGGTGCCGCGGTGGTGGCGCTGGTGCTCGCTCTGTTCATCCCGCAGCATCCTGCACGCGAACCCCATCCCTCTCTGCCGCAGTGAGGTCTACCCTGGGCCAATGAGCGCGAACGAGCCGGCCCAGGTCCCCGTCGGACCTCCCACGGGCCCCATCGAGACCGCCGCCGAAGACGCCGGCGACCGCGACACCCGCTTTTTCGGGCAGCCCCGGGCGCTGGCGCACATCTTCGGCGTGGAGATGTGGGAGCGGTTCAGCTTCTACGGCATGCAGGGCATCCTGCTCATCTACCTGTACTACTCCGCCACCGACGGCGGACTGGGGCTCGACCGCGCCGTGGCTGCCGGCATCGTGGGCGCATACGGCGGCTCGGTCTACCTCTCGACCATCCTCGGGGCGTGGATCGCCGACCGCATCCTCGGCTCCGAGCGGGTGCTCTTCTACAGTGCGATCGTCATCGTCGCCGGTCACGTCGCCCTCGCCCTCATCCCCGGATTCCTCGGGGTCGGCGTCGGACTCATCCTCATCGCGCTGGGATCGGGCGGCCTCAAGGCCAACGCCACGAGCGTGGTGGGAACGCTGTACCGGCGGGACGACCCCCGACGGGATGCCGGGTTCTCGCTGTTCTACCTCGGCATCAACCTCGGCGCGCTGGCCGGCCCGCTGCTGACGGGTCTGCTGCAGGCCTCGCTGGGGTTCCACTGGGGCTTCGGGCTGGCTGCCGTCGGCATGGCGCTGGGGCTGCTGCAGTACTCCTTCGGGCGCCGTTCGCTCCCCGAGGCGGCGCGGCACGTCGCCAACCCGCTCCCCCGCAACCGCTACGCGCTGGTCGGCGGCATCGCCGCGGCGGCGGTGGTGCTCATCGTCGTGCTGGTGCTCGTCGGGGTGATCCGCCCCGAGAACCTGTCTCTCATCGTCATCATCACCACGGTCGGCGCCACGATCGCCTACTTCGTCGTGATCCTCAGCAGCCGGCACATCGACGCCGTCGAGCGCAGCCGGGTGTTCGCGTTCGTGCCGCTGTTCATCACGTCGGTGGCGTTCTGGTCGCTGTACCAGCAGCAGTTCACCGTCGTGACGATCTACGCCGACGTGAAGCTCAACCGCGACCTCTTCGGCTGGGAGATGCCGGTGCCGTGGGTGCAGTCGATCAACCCGATCTTCATCATCGTGCTCTCGGGTGTCTTCGCATGGCTGTGGACGAAGCTCGGCACGCGGCAGCCCTCGACCCCGGTGAAGTTCGGTCTGGGCGTCATC
The DNA here is from genome assembly GCF_024626565.1 of Microbacterium sp. zg.Y909. Taxonomy (NCBI): domain Bacteria; kingdom Bacillati; phylum Actinomycetota; class Actinomycetes; order Micrococcales; family Microbacteriaceae; genus Microbacterium; species Microbacterium sp. zg.Y909. The sequence goes on along the minus strand of NZ_JANJFJ010000424.1, from coordinate 1,806 downwards.
ATCATGGGCGCGGCGTTCCTGCTGTTCCTCCCGTTCGCCGGGGGCGGCGCCGGCTCCACACCGCTGTTGGCGATGATCGGCATCCTGCTGGTGTTCACCGTCGCCGAGCTCCTGCTGTCGCCGGTGGGTCTGTCGGTGACGACCAAGCTCGCCCCGGCGCGCTTCCACACCCAGATGGTCGCCCTGTTCTTCCTGTCTGTCGCACTGGGCACGGCCATCTCGGGGCTGCTGGCGGAGTACTACGACCCCGACAACGAGGTGCCGTACTTCTCGATCCTCGGGCTCATCGCCATCGGTGTCGGCGTGCTGCTGCTGATCTTCGTGAAGCCGGTGCTGGCGCTCATGAAGGGCGTGCGCTGAGCGGAGGCGTCGCGCTGCGCCGCCGCCGGGCCGAGCCGCTCCGGGCCGCTCCGGTGTCACTTCCGCACCATCCCCGCGCACAGCACCCGCCATTCGCGACACTCGAGCAGCTCGGGCACGCGCTCAAGCGCGAGCACGGAGCGCACGGGGGTTACTCGGCGGCCGCGGCACCGCTGCGGGCGAGCAGTCGACGCAGCCACTCCGCCCGAGCGGCGCGGGCGCGGCGACTGATCTCGGCATCGGGGGCCAGCGCATGGAATCCGTGCGCGCCGCCCGGCCAGACATGCAGCTCAGCGTCGCCTCCGCAGGCCCAGGACCGAGCCGCATAGGCGACCACCTCGTCACGGAAGGTCTCGGCCGATCCGACATCGAGGAACATGGGCGGAAGATTCGACAGATCGCTCGCTCGAGCGGGCGAGGCGTAGATCGTCACCTCGTCGCGGTCGGCACCGAGGTAGGCGTTCCACGCCGTCTCGTTGGCCACGCGGTCCCACGCGCCGACGCCCGCCATCTGGTCTGCCGAGCCCGAGTCGTTGCGGTCATCGAGCATCGGGCACACCAGCAGCTGTCCGAGCAGCGATGGTCCGCCGCGATCCCGGGCGAGCAGCGCCGTGGCCGCCGCCAGCCCGCCACCGGCGCTGATGCCACCGACGATGACACGGTCGGGGTCGAGGCTCAGCGCATCGGCGTGCTCCCTCAGCCAGACCAGCCCCCGGTAGACGTCCTCCACAGGCACGGGGTAGGGGAACTCCGGCGCAAGGCGATACTCGATGGATGCCACGGCGAGCCCGAGGTCCTCAGCCGCCCCGGCCAGGGCAGGCAGATCGTCGGCCGCGGAGCCGACCACGAGCCCGCCGCCGTGCACGTGATAGAGCACCGGCAGGCGCGCGCCGCGCCTGCGAGGACGCAGGAGCAGGAGCGCGATGCCGGGGGCGTCCCCCACCGGGACGAGGTGGCGGGTCAGCGCCAGGCTCCCGCCGAGCGTGATCTCGTATTCACTCGGTGGCACCACCCGCTCGCGCAGCCCGGCTATTCCCTCCGGGCGCAGCGAGGTGACCACGTCGTCGGTGGTGCGCAGCGCGTGCGCCACGTCCGGATCGAACGGCGGGCGCACCCCCGGGCCTTCCCTCATCCCTTCACCGAGCCCTGCAGCAGCGCGGCGACGAACTGGCGCTGGAAGATGAGGAACACCAGCAACGTCGGGGTGAGGATCAGCAGCGATCCGGCGCACAGCAGCGGGACGTCGGTGCCCCACTGCCCTTGGAAAGCGCCCAGCGCACCGGCCATCGTCCGCTTGGTCGGGTCGTCCACGAGCACGACGGCGAGCAGGAACTGGTTCCAGGTCCACAGGAACAGCAGGATCGCGAGCGACGAGAGCGCAGGCACGGACAGCGGCACATGGATGCGCCAGAACAGCTGCCAGGTCGTCGCGCCGTCGATGCGTGC
>NZ_JANJFJ010000423.1:0-3626 GCF_024626565.1 Microbacterium sp. zg.Y909 | reverse complement strand
TCGTCGAGGTTCAGCGCCAGGCCGGCGGTGCCGTCCGCGAAGCGGACCAGCTCGTTCGCCATCACGCCGGGGAGTCCCTCGACGTGGGCGATGCCGTCTGCGGCGTCGATGACGGTGCCGACCTCGGTCGCCGCGGCCCCGGAGGGCTCGTATGCGGCGACGAAGTCCTTCAGCGCGTCACGGATGACGTCGGGGCTGATGGAGAGTTCTGCCATGGTCTTCCTTCGTGTTCATGGGACCTCACGGCCCCGAAATCTCCGCTCCGCTGAGCGGGAAGCTCTAACCGGCCAGCTTTTGGCGCAGGTCGTGCAGACGACTCGACACGCTGGCGTCGATGACGTCGTCCGCGATCTCCACCCGCACTCCGCCGACGACCGAGGGGTCGATGACGACGTTGAGGGAGATCTCGGTGCCGTACCGCTGCGACAGCGCAGCGGTGAGGCGCTCGGCCTGCGGGGCGCTCAGCGGCCTGGCGGCGATGACCGTGGCCACCGACCGTCCTCGCTGCTGCGCGACCAGGCGCATCGCACGGCCGATCAGCTGCCGTACACGACGCTCGCGCGGCTGCTGCACAGCCGACGAGACGATGAGGGTCGTGGCCACGCTGGTACGGCCGCGCAGCAGACTCTCGACAAGCGTGCCCTTGGCCGACGCCTCGCCGAGGCGGCTGCCCAGAGCCAGTTCCAGTTCGGGATTGGCGGCGATGGTGCGCACCACCTCGAACAGCTCACCCTCGATGTCGGAGCCGGGCTCCGCGATCGCGGCGGCACGGATGCCGAGCTCCTCGATCCCGTCGACGAGGTCCGACGCCGAGGACCACCGCTGCTGCGCCGCGGCCGAGAGCAGGGACACCGTGGTGGATCCGTACGTGCCGAACACGTGCGAGACCACCTGTGCCCGCGCGCCGGGCGCAGCAGAGGAGTCGGCAAGCGCGCCGCTCAGCTGGGACGAGTCGCCCAGCGTCCGCGCCGCGGCGAACAGCTCGCGAGCGACGTCGAGGTCGACCGACGACGCCGCGGCGAGCGCGGCCGTCGTCGCCGCCCGGGCCTGAGTGGTCGCGCTGCCCATTACTTGGACGCCTCAGACGACTCGAGCTCGGCCAGGAAGCGATCCACGACGGCCTGAGCCTTCGCGTCGTCCGACAGGCTCTCGCCGATCACACCGCCCGCGAGGTCGAGGGCAAGCCCGCCCACCTCGCTGCGCAGCGAGACGAGCGCCGTCTGACGCTCGGCCTCGATCTGGGCGTGAGCGGCAGCGGTGAGGCGCGCTGCCTCGGAGGAAGCGGCATCCTTCGCCTCGGCGACGATCTTCTTGCCGTCCTCACGGGCGGCCTCGCGGATCTCACCGGCTTCCTTGCGGGCCTCGGCCAGCTGAGCGGTGTACTGCTCGAGGGCGGCCTCAGCCTTGCGCTGGGCCTCGTCGGCCTTGGCGATGTTGCCCTCGATCGAAGCGGCACGCTCGTCGAGCAGCGTCTTCATCTTGGGAAGGGCGACCTTCCACATGACGAACAGGATGATGACGAAGCAGACCGCCGACCAGATGATGTCGTACCAGGCGGGGATCAGCGGGTTGGGCGTGCCACCCTCTTCCGCGGCGTACGCGACAAGAGCGTTCAGCATCCTGTCTCCTTAGGGCTGGAGGGGGCGATTAGTTCGTGAAGATGAAGTAGGTGGCGATGCCGATGAAGGCGAGCGCCTCGGTGAAGGCGATACCGATCCACATGAGCACCTGCAGGCGGCCGGCCAGCTCGGGCTGACGGGCGACGCCCTCGATCGTCTTGCCGACGACGATGCCCACACCGATGGCGGGTCCGATGGCGGCGAGGCCGTAGCCCATCGTCGCGACGTTGCCGCTGAGCTCGGCGAGAACCGTAGTTGCATCCACGGGGGTTTTTCCTTTCGGTTATGGGCGGCTGTGAGCCGACCCGCTTAGTGCTCTTCGGCGACCGCGAGCTGGATGTAGACCGCGGTGAGGAGAGCGAAGACGTAGGCCTGGAGGACGGCCACGAGGATTTCGAAGAGTGTGAAGACGAAGCCGAAGGCGAGGGAGCCCGCAGCCAGCGCCGACCACCAGCCGCCGAGGTCGAGCAGGAAGAACTGCGTCGCGGCGAAGAAGAGGACCAGCAGCAGGTGCCCGACCATCATGTTCATCAGAAGTCGGAGGGTCAGCGTGACCGGCCGGATGATGAAGGTCGAGATCAGCTCGATGGGCGTGACGATGATGTAGATCGGCCACGGCACACCGGTGGGGAAGAGCGCGTTCTTGAAGAAGTTCTTCGGGCTCTTCTTGATGCCGGCGTAGATGAAGGTGACGTAGCTGACGACCGCGAGCAGCAGCGGAACGGCGACGATCGCGGTGCCGGCGATGTTCATGAACGGGATGATTCCCGTGATGTTCATGAAGAGCACCATGAAGAAGATCGTGCTGAGGATCGGCAGGAACCGCTGGCCGTCCTTCTTGCCGAGCAGGTCTTCGGCGATGTTGACCCGGACGAAGTCCAGCCCCATCTCGACGATGCTCTGGAAGCGGCCGGGGACGACCTTCATGCGTCGGGTGCCGATCCAGAAGATCAGCACGATCGCGAGGGTCGCGATGAACTGGATCAGGTGGATCCGGTTGATGACGAGGTCGCCGATCTGGAAGACGGCTTCGGGGAAGAACTCGTCAATCGAGGGTCCGTGGAATCCGCCTTCGTCGGCGGTGGGGGCGATCAGTGTCGCAGCGTGAATCAACAGCGCGGGCTCCAGCTTCGGGGCGCCGGTGCGGGACCGGTGCGACGATGGTCGATGAGCGTCACTCCACAAATGCTCCGGGTGATGGAGCGGGGCGGGCGCATGTCAACACTATCAAACTCCCGGGGCGCTCAGAGCCGCCCGGGGGCGTCATCAGGCCCCTCGCCGACTTCCTCGGCGGTCGGGAGGGTCACATCGCTCGCGTGCGGCACGCGCGAGCGCATCAGCACGATCACGTCGATGATGAGCGACGCGATGATGCCGACGACGAGCGAGACGAAGAACACGGTGGGGTTGAGCCACTCCTGCCCGCGCAGCACGAGCAGGACGATGATGAAGACGACGAACTTCAGGATCCAGCCGCCGAGAACGATGCCGAAGAAGATCGGCACATACAGCGCGTCGCCGTACCACCGGTTGGCGATGAGGATGCTCCCACCGGTGATGCCGAGGAAGGCGAAGGCCAGCCCGACACCCACCAGGGCGCTCCACAGTCCTTCGACTCCCCCGGCCGCGTAGCCGGCCACGGCACCGATGACGGCGAGGATCGCCGTCACGGCGGCCGACCACAGCAGGGTGGTGCGCAGGACGGGGGTACTGGACACGGGGTTGGGGGTCATCGGGTCTCCTGGAGGGCGGGACGGACGCGTCGGGCGGGCGTGAGGGTGACCACGAGGCAGGCGATGGCGCCGATGGCACCGAAGACGACGCCCGGCAGATACTGCCCGGGCCAGTCGGCCGTCGTACCGATGTACATCAGCAGCACCGCGAGGCTGACCACCGCCGTCCAGGCGTAGAAGATCAGCACGGCGTCGCGGTCGGAGTGGCCCATGTCGAGCATGCGGTGGTGCAGGTGCTTGCGGTCGGGTGAGAACGGGGACTTGCCGGCGCGCA
>NZ_JANJFJ010000049.1:0-18545 GCF_024626565.1 Microbacterium sp. zg.Y909 | reverse complement strand
TCGCCGCCGGAGAGCGTGTCGGTCTCTTCGGTGCTCGTGCTGCCGCCCTGCACCTTCTCCTCGTCACGGTTGTCCATGGTGACTCCTCTCCTCGTGCGGGTGCGGGATGCCGCTGCGCCCCGCCCTGCGATGGTGCCGCATGCGGCGCGCCGGTTTCCTGCGGTTCCCTCTTCGGCGACGGCGCGCTATCCTCACGCGGGCCCGCCCGCCCCGCAACCCCTTCCGACCGCGATCCACCCGGTCGTAGCGTCGGGTCATGCAGGGTTTCGCGGCGGTGGATTTCGAACTCGCCCGGCAGGTGCTGCAACGGGGCATCGCCGCCATGTACTTCGTCGCCTTCCTGTCGTCGCTCAACCAGTTCCGCGTGCTGCTCGGCGAGCGAGGGCTGCTGCCGGCGCCCGACCTGCTGCGCTGGGTGGCCGCCTCGCCCCGGCGCGCCCGCATGGTGGGACCGACGCTCTTCCGGCGCGTGCCCTACACCGACCGCCGCCTCGCCGCCCTGTGCGTCGCGGGCCTGATCGTGAGCGCCGCGCTCGTGGCCGGAATCCCCCAGCTCGCACCTCCCTGGGTGCCGATGGCGTGCTTCCTGCTGCTGTGGCTCGGCTATATGTCGGTGGTGAGCATCGGCCAGACGTTCTACGGGTTCGGGTGGGAGATGCTGCTGCTCGAGGCCGGGTTCCTCGCGGCGTTCCTCGGCTCGAACGACCAGCCCCCGCCGACGGTGGTGATCGTGCTCTTCTGGTGGTTGCTGTTCCGGCTGGAGTTCGGTGCCGGCATGATCAAGATCCGCGGCGGGCGGGAGTGGCGCGACCTCACTGCCCTGATGTACCACCACGAGACGCAGCCGATGCCGGGGCCGCTCAGCCGGCAGGCGCACCTGCTCCCCCGGTGGTTCCACAAGCTCGAGGTGGTGGGGAACCACTTCTCACAGCTGGTGGTGCCGTGGTTCCTCTTCGCTCCGCTCCTGGGACTGTGGATTCCGGGTCCGGTGCCGGCCGTCATCGGCACGGTCGCCGGCGCCGTCGTCATCGCGACGCAGCTGTGGCTCGTCCTCACCGGCAACTTCGCATGGCTCAACTGGGCGACGATCGTGCTGGGGTTCTCGGCGGTGTCCCTGCCGGGCTGGGGCGCGGACGTGGCATCCGACCCGCCCTGGATCATCGACGGGCTGCCCCTGTACTGGCTGGTGGTCACGTGCGCCGTGGGCGTGCTCTACGTCGTGATCAGCTGGCCGGCGCTGCGGAACCTCTTCGCCCACCGGCAGCTGATGAACGCGAGCTTCAACCGATGGCAGCTCGCCAATGCGTACGGGGCATTCGGCACCGTGACCAAGACGCGCGTCGAGTACGTCATCGAAGCGACGATGGATGCCGATCCGGGCGAGGCCACCTGGCACGAGTACGAGTTCAAGGGCAAGCCCGGCAACGTGCGGCGCATCCCCCGCCAGTACGCGCCCTATCACCTGCGGCTGGACTGGCTGATGTGGTTCCTCCCTCTCGGCAGGTCGCTCGAGGACTGGTTCACGGTGCTGCTGGTGCGACTGCTCGAAGCGGATGCCGCGACGCTCAAGATGCTGCGGCGTGCGCCGTTCGGCAGCGAGCGACCGACGTGGGTGCGCGTGGTGTCGTACCGCTACCGGTTCGCCACGCACGCCCAGTACCGCCGCGATCGGGTGCGCTGGGTGCGCGATCGCCGCCAGGTGCTCGTGCGACCGCTGTCACTGTCGGCGCTGTCGCGCTGACGCCTCGGCGGTCTCTGTCGGGGCGGGCCTGCAGGGGTGAGTGCGGCGGGGTCGGCGGGGGCCGTTGCCGGGCGCGCGGGCGGCTCCCCGGAACAGGTGGACTCCCCGGAACAGGACGGATCCGGCAGAAACGTCCTGTTGCGGTGAGATCTCCTGCACCGGGAACGGCGGATGCCGCGGCGGCGCGCTACCGCGCCGCCGCGTCGCCCACACGGCGGGCCAGGCCGACCGCGTCGTGCGGAGCGTGGCCACGGGCATCGTTGTCGAAGTAGACGTACACGTCCCGGGGTTCACCGTCTGGGGTCGCCTCGCCGCTGGTCCAGCCGGCGATGCGCGCCGCCCAGGCATCCAGCTGCGGGTCGGTGTATCCGCTGGTGTAGAGGTCCTCCGCGCCGTGCAGGCGGACGTAGACGAAGGATGCCGTGATCTCGCCGAAATCGGGGAAGCGGCCCGCCGTGTCGGCCACGACCAGCGCGACGTCGTGGTCGCGCAGGATCGGGGCGACAGCGGCATCCTCGAAGGTCTCCGACCGCGGCTCGAACGCGTAACGGAGGGGCGCGTCGTGCTCGATCTCGAGCCAGTCCCGCCCGTCGAGCCGCTTGTCGTGGTGGCGCGCGAGTTCGAGCGCCGCGCCGGTCGTGCGCGGGAGGGCGGTGAGGAACTGCTCGAGCGTCTCGGGGTCGAACTGCTCGCGCTCCGGCAACTGCCAGAGGACGGGACCGAGCTGCTCCCCCAGCGCCAGCACGCCGGAGGCGAAGAAGTTCGCCAGCGCCACGTCGATGTTCCGCAGCCGCAGCATGTGGGTGATGTAGCGGGAGCCCTTCACCGCGAAGACGAAGTCGTCGGGCACGGCCTGACGCCACCGCTGATAGCTCGTCGGGCGCTGCAGCGAGTAGAAGGACCCGTTGAGCTCGAGCGTCGACATCTGCTCGCCGACGTACTGCAGCTCACGGGCCTGGGCTAGCCCCTTCGGGTAGAAATCCCCCCGCCAGCTCGGGTAACGCCACCCCGAGATTCCCACGCGAACGCGTCCCGCCATGCCGCCCTCCCTCCGTCGCTGCACGATCATCCTAGGAACGACCTGAAGCGCCCCGCGTCTGCACGGACGCGGGGCGCTTCGACGCTGCTGCGGCGCGGCTCGTGCGCGCCGACCGTCAGGTCAGCGGCGGCGCGAAGTGGTGCTGCGTCCCTTGACCAGCCCGTAGACGAGCAGCGCGATGATCGCACCGATGATGGAGCCGATGATTCCGGCGGGCTGGAAGAAGCCGTCTGCTGCGTCCTGTCCGAAGAGCAGGAAGCCGAGGAAACCGCCGACGAACGAGCCGACGATTCCGAGGACGATGGTCATGAGCAGGCTCATGTCCTGCTTGCCCGGGACGACTGCGCGGGCGATGAATCCGGCGATCAGGCCGATGACGATGATGCTGATGATGAGACCGAGCATGATTGCTCCTCTTCTTGAACGCCGTGGGGCGTTTCGGTCGGGCACCGTTCGGTGCTCGGGATGCCGCAGTCCGCGACAACACCCTCATCCGACCACCCCTCGGGGTGTGGCGGCACACCCCTGGGGGTGAAAAGCTGGAGCATGGCATCGCCCCCGAACTCGCGGCCCATCACCGTCGCCCTCGTCGACGACTACGACGTGGTGCTCAAGGGACTGGCGCATCTCTTCGATGACTACCGCGACCGTGTTCTGATCGCAGAGATCGACGCGAACAGGGGTGTGAGCGATGCCGTGGACATCGTCCTGTACGACTCTTTCGCCCAGCCCGAGTCCGACCACCACGAGATCGCCGAGCTCATCAAGAACCCGCAGGCCCGACGCGTGGTCGTCTACACCTGGAACTTCCATCCCGAGCTCATCGAGTCAGCGCGCCGGCAAGGCGTGCACGGCTACCTCTCGAAGACATTGACGGCTGCCCAGCTGGTCGCAGCGATCGAGGCGGTCCACTCGGGTGAGCTGGTGATCAGCGACCAGGGTCGGCGGGCTCCCAGCGCGCCAGGTCTCGACTGGCCGGGACGCCTGGAGGGCATCACAGATCGCGAGTCCGAGATCCTCGCCCTCATCACCTAGGGCAAGAGCAACGCCGAAGTCGCGCGCCTCACCTACCTCAGTCCGAACACGGTGAAGTCCTACATCCGCTCCGTGTACCGAAAGATCGGCGCGACGAGCCGCACCCAGGCCGTGCTCTACGGCGTGCGCCATGGATTCGCACCCGACACGCACCGGATCGAGCACTGGATGGGCGGGCCGTGACGGCGGCGCCCCGTGAAACCCAGTGCCGCGTAGACTGACCCTCAGTACCACTTACTCGAGCACAGGAGTCCGTCATGGCTGACGCGTCCGCATACACGCCGCCCGTCGAGGACTACGCGTTCCTCTTCACCGACGCCTTCGGTCAGGACCTCGTCGCGCGCGCCACCGGCGGAGAGCTCACCGCCGAGGACGCGACGGACATCATCGCGGGCGCGGGCGAGTTCGCCGCCTCCGTCATCGCGCCGCTCGAAGTGCCGGGCGACCGCGTCGGCGCACGCCTCGAAGACGGTCAGGTGCGCCTGCCCGCCGGTTTCGGCGCGGCGTACCGCGCATTCGTCGAAGCGGGCTGGGTCACCGCCGAGGCTCCCGTCTCCGCCGGAGGCGACGGTCTGCCCGGCGCCGTACGCGCGGGACTCGGCGAGATCTGGAACGCCTCGAACGCGGCCTTCGCGCTCTGCTGGCTGCTCACTTCCGGTCAGATCCATGCGCTGGATGCCGCGGCATCCGACCGCATCCGCGAAACGTACCTGTCCAAGCTCGTCTCGGGCGAGTGGACCGGCACGATGAACCTCACCGAGCCGGATGCCGGCACGGACCTCGGCGCGATCCGCACGACCGCGACGCCACGGGAAGACGGCAGCTGGGCGATCCGCGGCCAGAAGATCTTCATCACGTGGGGCGACCACGACATCGCCGAGAACATCGTGCACCTGGTGCTGGCTCGCACCCCCGGTGCCCCGGACGGTGCGAAGGGGCTCTCGCTGTTCGTCGCGCCCAAGGTGCTCGTGAACGACGACGGGTCGCTCGGCGGGCGCAACGCCATCACCACCGTCGCGATCGAGCACAAGCTCGGCATCCACGGCAGCCCCACCTGCGTGCTGGCCTACGAGGACGCCACCGGCTACCTCGTCGGCGAGGTCGGCGGCGGCCTCGCGGGGATGTTCGTCATGATGAACTCCGCTCGCGCGGGCATGGGGTTCCAGGCGACGGGCATCGCCGATCGCGCCTATCAGCAGGCCGCGGCCTACGCGGCGGACCGCCTGCAGGGCCGGGTGCTGGAGCGCCCTGCCGGCACGCCGATCGCGGAGCACCCCGATGTCCGCCGCCTGCTGCTGTCGATGTCGAGCAAGATCTTCGCGATGCGCGCCCTCGGCGTGTACGTCGGCGACCTGCTCGACCGGGCCGACACCGACGACGCCGTGGTGAAGCTGGCGGAGTTCTTCGTGCCCATCCTCAAGGGATGGACCACAGAGGATGCCATCACCGTCACGAGCGATGCCATCCAGGTGCAGGGCGGCATGGGCTTTATCGAAGAGACCGGCGCCGCCCAGCACTACCGCGATGTGCGCATCACCACGATCTACGAGGGCACGACGGCGATCCAGTCGAACGACCTCGTCGGCCGCAAGGTGCTGCGCGACGGCGGCGCCACCGTGTCGGAGCTGTTCGAGCGGATCGACGAGACCGTGGCAGGCTTGCGCGCGTTCGACCACCCCGTCGCGGAGCGCACCGCCGCGCGGCTGGAACGGGCACTCGCGGCATCCCGGCGCGCGACCGCCGACCTGCTCGGCTTCGCCTCATCGCCGCGCGACGCCTACGCCGTCAGCGTGCCGTACCTGATGCTGCTGGGCACGCTCGCGGGCGGCTGGATGCACGCCCTCGCCGCAACCGCCGTGTTGGCGCGCGAGACCCCGTCCGAGACGGATGCCGCACGCCTGACGTCCGCGGACTTCTACGGCGCCCACCACCTCCCCCGCGTGCACGCGCTGGCCGAGACGGTCGCCGGCGGCGAGATCGGGTGACGGCGGCGCGGGTCACCGCCCGACCGGCTCGCGCCGGGCGACAAGCCGGTTGAGGCGCTCCGACATCACGAGGCCCAGGATGACGAGGATGCCGAGGAAGAGCGGGAACAGCCACATCCCGATCCACGCCGAGAGCACACCGAACAGCGGGGGCGCGAACGTCGAGCCGGTGTAGGCCGCCGCCATCTGGATGCCGATGATGGCCTGCGAATTGCGCCGGCCGAAGTTCACGGGCGTGGAGTGGATGATCGCGGGATAGATCGGCGCGGCGCCGAGTCCGGTGAGCACGAGACCGGCGAGGGCGAGCACGTCGGTCTCGAGCGGCAGCGCGAGCAGCACCACGCCGAGGCCGATCGTGACGAACCCGCCGCGGATGAGAGACCGGTCGCCGATCCTGTCGGCGAAGAAGCCCGCGAGGAAGCGTCCTGCGGTGACGCCGAGGAGGAAGAGCGCGGCGAACGCCGCAGCGGTCGCCGGCTCCACGGCGCGGTCGGTGACGAGCCAGGTCGACGCCCACAGCATCGCCGTGGTCTCCAGCGCGCAGTAGGCGAAGAACGCCGTGAGGATCAGCGCGACCCCGGGGATGCGCAGCGCCTGGCCGAGCGGCACGTGGGTGCTCCCCCGCCCTGATGCCTCGGCGGCATCCGAACCCTCGTCGTCGGGTTCGGCACCGTGGTGAGCCGGGGCCACCGGGTTGACCTTGCCCCACAGCGGGAGGCTCACCAGCAGCACGAAGGTGAGCGCCGCCTGGATCACGCCGACGATGAGGTAGGCGCTCGACCAGCCCATACCCGAGGTGAGGGCGTAGCTCATGATGAACGGGCTGATCGATGCCCCCACACCCCAGAAGCTGTGCAGCCAGTTCATGTGCCGCGCCGCGTAGTGCAGCGCGACGTAGTTGTTGAGCGCCGCGTCGACCGCGCCGGCTCCCAGCCCGTAGGGGATGGCCCAGAGGCACAGCATCCAGAAAGAGCCGGAGAACGAGAAGCCCACGAGGGCGGCAGCCGTCATCCCCACGCTCACGGCGGTGACCACGCCCGCACCGAATCGGCGCGTGAGGCGCTCCGAGGCGAGGCTCGACAGGATCGTGCCGCCCGCGATCACCATCGTGATGATGCCGGCGAAGGCGAGGGGGACGCCGAGGTCCTGGTGCATGACCGGCCAGCCGGCGCCCACGAGGGAGTCGGGCAATCCCAGGCTGACGAACGCGACGTAGATGATCGTGAGGAGGAGGGAGTACACGGGTTGCCGGTTGGCCTTTCACGGAGCATCGGGCTCGGCGGATCGGATGACCGACGAGCGGCACGGCAGCCCTCTACGCCAGAGGACGCGCCGGTACTAGTCTGGCCGCCGTCAGGCGGACCTGCCGCGCGCATCAAGGGAGAGCGACGAGATGAGACCCCTTCGATACTCGATCAACATCACGATCGACGCTTGCTGCGATCACGAGGCGGGGATCGCGCCGGACGAGGAGTCGATGCGCTACTGGACCGCGGAGATGGAGCGGGCCGACGCTCTGCTCTTCGGCCGGATCACCTACGAGATGATGGAGTCCGCGTGGCGCAAGCCGGCCACCGGCACGTGGCCCGACTGGATGGGCTCGGCGGACGTCGCCTTCGCCGAGAGCATCGACCGGGCGAAGAAGTACGTCGTGTCGAGCACCCTGAGCGGAGTCGACTGGAATGCCGAGCTGGTGCGAGGCGACCTGGCGGAAACCGTCCAGCAGCTCAAGGCGAAGCCCGGCCGGGGACTGTGGGTGGGCGGCGTGACGCTGCCTCTGGCGCTGGCGGATCTGGGGCTGATCGACGAGTACGAGTTCCTCGTGCAGCCGGTCATCGCCGGGCACGGGCCGACGCTGCTCGCCGGTCTGCGCGAGAGCGTGCGGCTCGAGCTCATCGACCGGCATGATTTCCGGTCAGGGTCGGTCGCCCTGCGATACCGACCCACGCGAACTGCAGCGTGACGGCGCGGCGCCTTACGTCGCGCCCGGCGCCCCTCGTCGATCAACAGCATGCGCGAGGGGACCCTGCATCCAGCGCTCGACCTCGCGTTGCGAGCCCAACCGCACGACCGTGAGGCCGGGAAAGTCGGCGGCGACCTGGGGAACACTGTCGCGGTACTTGTGTCGCGTCGAGATCGACCAACGCACGATGTGCTCAGGGTCGGTCAAGATCTGCCGGAACGGCGGCTCGATGTTGCCGTTCCAGAGCTCCTCGCGGCTCAGTCTGCGGCGGGCGGTGCGACGAACCACTCGCGGGAAGGCCGTCGTCCAGAACGGCAGATCGAGCCACACCAGCAGGTCGGCGCGGGCTGCCAGCAACGGGCGGACGGTGCGATACTGCCACTCCGTCACCCAGGAGTCCTGAGCCACGAGGTCCCGCACATCGTCGAGGAACTCGGCCCGCGGCATCCAATTCGGCCCGTGGAAGAGCGAGTCGATCTCGGTGTGCGTCACCTCGGCGATATCGGCGATCCGGCGCGCGAGTGTGGTCTTGCCGACACCCGCGACGCCCGCGATCAGGATGCGGCGAGGGCACCGCGGGAGCTGGTCGACGGAGGTCAGCACGCAACGATGCTATGGCGCCTTCTGTTCGGATCGCGGGGGTGAACCTGGTGCGCCCCCGCGATCATGACGCGAGCGCCGGCTCAGTCCTCGACGACTCGCACGATGACCTCGATGTTGCCGCGCGTCGCGTTGGAGTACGGGCAGACCAGATGCGCGGCATCCGCCAGCGCCTGCGCCTGGTCCGCGGGCAGGTCGGGGATGACGACCTCGAGCTCGACGGCCAGGCCGAAGCCGCCTTCGCCGTTCGAGCCGATGCCCACGCGCGCACCGACGCTCGTGTCGTGCAGCGCGACCTTCTCGTGGCGGGCGACGCTCAGCAGGGCGCTGTGGAAGCACGCCGCGTAGCCCGCGGCGAACAGCAGTTCGGGGTTGAGCGCACCTCCCGGCCCGCCCATCTCCTTCGGCACGCGGACGTCGACATCGAGCATGCCGTCGGCGGTGGCCACGTGGCCGTTGCGGCCGTCTCCGGTGGCGAGGGCCTCGGCGGTGTAGATCGTTTCCATGATGAACCTTTCTTCGATGTGGCGTTTCAGGGTCGGATGAGAATGTGCGGCGGGCGTCAGGCGGATGCCGCGGTGTTCGAGGCCTCCACCGCGTCGGTGTAGGCGCGAAGATTCACGACCAGGGCCTGCGCAGTCGCGGGCGAGACCGACATGCAGCGAAAGACCTCGCCCGGCACGTGTGCGAGTTCGGTGCGCAGTGCGCGGCCGGATTCGGTGAGGCCGATCGTGACGACTCGGGCATCCTCGCTCGATCGGGTGCGGGCGACGTGCCCCAGCTTTTCGAGGCGCGAGAGCAGGGGCGACAGCGTGCCCGAATCCAAGGCCAGGTCGCGGCCCAGGTCGCTCACCGTGAGCGGCTCGCGCTCCCACAGCTCGAGCAGCACGAGGTACTGCGGGTACGTCAGACCCCAGGGCTTCAGCAGCCGGCGGTACACCTGGGTAGTCGCACGGCTCGCCGCATACAGCGAGAAGCACAGCATCCCGTCGATCGCCCGCTCCCCCGCGTGCTGCGCATCAGTCATGGGTGAAGCATTGCACGCAATTGAGTTGTGCACAATGCATTTGCGCCTCGCTCCGCCAGTCGCCGTCTAGTCACCCGCCATCGCCCGCAGCGCCTCGAAGAAGTCCCGCCCTTGGTCGAAAGAATGCTGTCCGAGACACAAGACTCGTTGGACCGCTATGTCGAAGTTGGACCCCGCTGCGCTGAGGGCGCACCGCGAAACGATCGCTCGGGGCAGGACGCCCCGCGCGGGCCGGGGAAACGGCTCAGCTCGCGACGTAGATGGAGTTCGCCGACCGGCCGCCGGTCAGGGCGTTGTCGAACGAGACCACCTCGCCCCGCACGTTCTCGAACGCGCTCTCGAGGACGGTGATGAACGCCGGGTCCGGGGGATCGTCGGACCACAGCGCGAACACGCCGCCCGGCGCGAGGTGTCGACGCATCCGATGGATGCCATCGGGCGTGTAGAAATCGGCGTGGGCCGGATTGAGGTGGTGCACCGGCGAGTGATCGATGTCGACGAGGATCGCGTCGTAACGACGGGGGACCTCGTCGGATCGCATGAGAGCGAAGAAGTCGGCGAGTTCCATTCTGAGCCGCGGGTCCGCGGTGAGCTCGCGCGAGATCGGCAGGAGCGCCCGGCGGTGCCAGTCGACGACGGCATCGATCGCCTCGACGACGGTGAGCGAGCGCACGCGGTCGTGCGTGAGTACGGCCTGCGCGGTGTACCCGAGGCCGAGCCCGCCGACGAGCACATCCAGGTCGTCGCCCCGGACCGGGTCGAGGCCGAGATGCGCGAGCTCGATCTCGGCGACCGTGAAGTGCGTCGACATCAGGTGCTCGTCGTTCAGGATCGCCTCGTACACGTCCTCGTTCAGCACGGGATCGAAACGACGCCGGAGGGTCACCTCGCCGAGGGGCGTCCGCTGCCAATCCAGCTCTTCGAATCGTGCGTTCACCACGGCACTCCCGCGATACGTCGCCCACTGAATTCGGTCATCGGTCGAGCGTAACCGGCATCCTGTTGCGCGACCGACCCGGGGCGGGTGACCGTCATCGTCATCAGCCAGTTCGGATCCGTTGATCTCGAGATCACTCCCCTGCCGCCTTCCTGACCGCGTGAGTGGTGATCTGAAGCACGTCTAGGCTCATGCGCCTCAGCCGCGACGAACAGGCTGCTGCAGCTCGGTCACCCAATCGGCTTGGTTCTCCGATTCCGCCCGGACGTAAAGTTCCCGACACGGCCCGGACTGAACGAGCCCGCGAGCGAGGATTTCCGCGTGGATCGCATGCCAGCTCTCGGCGATGCGGTCCATCGAGCCGAGATGGATGCCGCAGACGGCAGCTTCAGCAGCGGGCAACTCGACGATCTCGAAGCCATCGCGCGCGGGGCCGTCGTATCCGTAGCCGGCGATGATCTGCATGCCGTCTTCGACCGTGTCGTACTGCGCGATCGGCTCAGCCAGCGCTCCGCACTCATCACCGATGATCTCGGCGACGGCATCGAAGGCGGGGCCCACGGCACTCGCTACCTCGGTTTGATCTGCGACGACCGCACGGCGGGCCGCGAGGCGCACAGCGGGCAGGGACTTTTCGATGATCTCGATATGGGACATGTGGTTCTCTTTCTCGATGAGTCGGAGGCGCCGTTCCACGTCGATGAGTCGGCCGGCAGCGATGCGGCGTTCCTGCTCCACCTCAGCTCGACGAATTCGCAACAGAGCCGCGATGCGTTCCGCATCGACTCCGCGGTCCAGGATCGACGAGATGTCGTCAAGACCGAAGCCGAGTTGGCGCAGCGCGACGATTCGGTGCAGACGCGCGAGTTGTGAGGGGTCGTAAGAGCGGTAGCCGCTGGACTCATCCACGTGAGCGGGTTCGAGCAGACCGGCGGTGTCCCAATGCCGCAGCATCCGATGGGTCACCTGGCCGATCTGCGCGAAGGCTCCGATGGATAACATGTCTCAGTTCTCCCGCCTTCCACAGTGTCAGAGTCAAGTTTCGGCCTCGAATCCGCAGCAAGCCAGCCGAACCAGTCCGCTCATCCTGTGCCTCTAGGGCTCGAAAGAGGGGCCGGGCCAGCGAGCTGTCGTGCGAACTCATGGCGTCCCATTGCATGGCGCGACAGGCGCGATACTGGGGGCGATGTCAGACGAGCGAGGGCGAGCAAGCAGGGGGTTCCGGCGATTGTGGGCCGCCAACACCCTCAGCGCGTTCGGGTCCACAGCCACCGCCGTGGCCTTGCCCGTGCTCGTCGTCCAAGGGCTCCACGCCGACCCCATCGAGGTCGGCATCGTCAATGCGGCGCAGTTCGTTCCCTATGCGCTCTTCGGACTGATCGCGGGCGTCTACGTCGACAGGTGGCGTCGACGTCGCACCTTGGTGGTGGCCAGCCTTGGACGCGCACTCGCCTTGGCCATGATCCCCCTCTTGTGGGCGCTCGGGTGGCTTTCGATCTCGACCCTCGTGGCGCTGCTGCTGCTCTTCGGCACCTTCTCCGTGTTCGGCTTCGCGGCGTCGCAATCACTGCCGCCTCGCCTGGTTGCCCGAGACCGTCTGCTGCGCGCCAACGCGCAACTCGATCAGGGCGAGGCTGCCGCGCAGACGCTCGGTCCGACGCTCGCCGGCCTGCTCGTGCGGTGGCTCGGAGCGCCCCTGGCCTTGCTGATCGACGCGGTGACGTACGTCGTCGACGCCGTCCTCGTCGCAAGCATCCGGGTCGAGGAGAAGCCCTCTCGCATACGGGGGCGCGTGTTCCGAGACATGCGCGAGGGCCTGTCTGCAACCTATCGGCATCCTGTCTTGCTGCCGCTCTCGATTTCCACCCACGTGTGGTTCGTCGCGAACGCAGCCTCGCTGACGGTTCTGTCCCTGTTCGCCCTGCGCACCCTCGAGCTCGACGCAGCGCTCTTCGGTCTCCTCCTCTCGACCGTCGGCGCCGCGACGCTCATCGGGGCGTCATTCGCCGAACGGCTCGGCATCCGCTTCGGAGAGGGCGCGACGATCACGGGCGCCCGACTGATCTATCCCCTGGCGTGGATCGCTGTCGGCCTCGTCCCTCTGGTTGGCGGGCCGGGCGGGATCGTTCTGCTGTTCGCCGCGCTGGCAGCCGGAGGTCTTGCGGGCGGCGTCGAGAACGCGAACGAGATGAGCTACCGCCAGCGAGCCGTGCCTGACGGGCTGCTTGGCCGCATCAACGCCACCGGGCGATCGGTCAACCGCACCGCAGGAGCGGTCGGAGCGGTGCTGGGCGGGGTGCTCGCCTCAGCCATCGGGGTGACCCAGTCGATCTGGGTTGTCGCCGGTGTGTTCGCCGTCGCCGCCCTCATTGCCGTCTTCTCGCCGCTACGTTCGGCTCGGGCGTGAGGTCCGCTGCCCGGTCCGATGACAGTGAATCTGTAGTTTCTGCCATCGATGTCGTGGCCGGCTTCCGCGGAACCTCGGTGCTCAGTCGCGAAGACACATGTAGCCCGCGTCTCCGCGGCCTACTCGGTCCCGGTGGCGGGCGTGACGTGGCTGTGCGCGCACACCCAGCGAGTGCCATCGCGGACGAATACGTCCGTGGTCCATTCGTCCGCGTGGAAGGAAGCCCCGCCGAAGTGCGCCGTGTTGACTACCCGAGCAAGGACGATCGCGACGCCGTCGTGCAACCGGACGTCCACGGGACCTGTAGCGCGCATGACGGAATGGGTGAGCGCACCTGAGCGCACCAGGTCGAGGAACACCTGCCTCGTGGTGACGCCGCCACCGTCGATCAGCCTCCATTCGGGGTGCAGGCAGGAGGCGATGCGGTCGGCGTCGTTCGACACGATCGCCTCGGCGAACAGCGCGGCGATCTCTCCGATTTCGGCTGCGCCCTCGTCCAGGCTCGTCACCCGCTCACGCTAACCCCTTCCGCACGTATGTACTGCAGATCGGCTGGCGAAAACTACAGGTCGGTTGTCACGACCACAGAATCAATCGCAGGAACCACAGATGGCTTGTCATCGGACAGCTACCGGGGCTGCGGAAGTGATCACAAAAAGGTAACGACGAACTCTTGTGCGCCGTTATCTATCCGTTATAGAGTGCTCGCACGGTAGTTGTTTTGCTGTGGCAGCTACCGGCATGTGATTGCAGGACACTCTTGGTGCAGGGACAAGGGCCGGCCGGAAGCCTCTCCGACCGGCCCTTACTCTTGCCCGCTCGAGCCCGGCCCGCAGGTCGCCCAGCGCCTCCGGGCTCTCCACAGGCGACTCCATTCAGGAGTTGTCCACAATGCCTGGGAGACCTGGGGTTTAAGCCCGGCCAATGTCGGAGGGGGGCGCGAGAATAGGCGCATGAACAGCTCCCCCGCCACCTTCTCGGATGCCGCGCTCGCGACATCCG
Organism: Microbacterium sp. zg.Y909; assembly: GCF_024626565.1. Lineage (NCBI taxonomy): Bacteria > Bacillati > Actinomycetota > Actinomycetes > Micrococcales > Microbacteriaceae > Microbacterium > Microbacterium sp. zg.Y909. The sequence goes on along the minus strand of NZ_JANJFJ010000049.1, from coordinate 4,809 downwards.
GCGTCGTGGCGGAGATGCTCGATACCGACCGGCAGATCGCCGCGCTGCAGGCCCGGCAGTTGGCGCTACTCGGTCGAGCCGGCGCGATCGCGGCAGAACAGACCGCCCGCATCCCGATCGGCGCGCAGCGCGAGCGGGAAATGCCGTTGCGATCCATCGCCGCTGAGATCGGTGCCGCGCTGCGGCGATCCGACCGCGGCATGCAGAACCGCATCCACGAGGCGACCTCCATGCTCGCGCAGTTCCCGAGCACGGTGCAATCGTTGCGGGAGGGCCGGATCGACATCGCGCACCTGCGGGTGATCGGCGAGGCGGGATCGCGGCTCACCGATCCGGAGGCACGGGCGATCTTCGAGCAGGCAGCCCTGGCCGTCGCGGAGCGAGAGACCGCGGCGCGCGCGAAGCCGATCATCACGATGCTCGCCCATCGAATCGACCCCGTACCGTCGGCAGACCGGCACGCGACCGCGGCGGCCGGCCGCCGCGTCTGGGTACGGGACCTCGATGACGGCATGGCAGAAGTGGTCGCGCTGTTGCCGGCGCCCCTCGCGCACGGCATCCGGGACCGCGTCACCCGGTACGCGCGCACGCTCCTCGACCAGGCGAACAGCGGCGACCCGGCCGGCGGCCACGACTCAGCTCCGGCAGACACCCGCACGGTGGACCAACGCCGCGCCGACGTCTTCACCGACCTGCTTCTCACTGGCCATGCCAGCGCGGCGGCATCCGACGACACGATCTGTGAAACCGACGCGATTGCGGCGCGCATCCAGCTGACCGTGCCGTCCGCGACCCTTGCGGGGCGCGAGGTGCCGGCCAGCCTCCAGGGGCACGGCCCCATCGATGCAGCCTCCGCCCGCCATTACGCGTCCACCGCCACGTCGTGGGATCGCCTGTTCGTCGACGCCGCGACCGGGAACGTGGAGGATGCCGACCGCTACCGGCCATCCCGCGCCCAGCGCCGATTGCTGCGCGGACGCGATGAGCACTGCCGATTCCCCGGCTGCCGAGCGGCGGTGTGGGTGTGCGACATCGACCACACGATCGACTTCGCCCGCGGCGGACCCACCCGGCCGTGCAACCTCGCCCATCTGTGCAAACGGCATCACACGCTCAAACACCACACCGCGTGGTCGGTCGAACAGCGGCCCGACGGGATGCTGGTGTGGACCAGCCCCACCGGTCGCGTGTATTCCGACATCCCGCAGCGCGTTCTCGAGTTCAGCGCCGCGACCCGCAGCGGCGCACCGCCTCCGTTCTAGACAGTGGCCTTTCCCTTGCCCGCGTCACGACGCCGACCGCTCGACCCGGCGCGCAGTCGCGTGGCGATCGCGGCGCCGCCCGACTCCGGCGAGACCAGTCAGACGCGCGGCGGTGGAGGCGGCGCATCGAGGGCGCCCAGAATCCGCACCAGCGCCTCACGCATCTCGGCACGGTGGGGCTCGGCGAGATCCGTCGTGAACGGCACGCCGGCGGGTATCCACGACATCCCGTACATCGTCTCGCGCCAGTCCGCGCCGCCGACGGGCCACCGCGTGCGGTCGACATCCTCCGCCGTCGCCCCCTGACCCCACTGTCCGAACGACGCGCGCATGGTGTCGATCGGCAGCTCCATCACCACGTCCGTCTCCACCGGCTGACGCACCCACGACCGGGCGACCGTGATGAACTCGTCGACCTCCTCCGGGGTGAGCGGGCGCGGCTCGAAGAGCACGCGCGTGTGCTCGACGTCCGAGAGCCGGTCCACACGGAATGTCCGCCAGTCGTCGCGCTCGATATCCCAGCACAGCAGGTACCAGTGCCGGTCGGCGGGAGCCAGGTAGTGCGGCTCGACCCGGCGGTGGGTCGTCTCGCCCGCCGCCGACGTGTAGGTGAAGCGCACCCGTTCGCAATCCCGGCACGCGAGCGCCAGCTCGCCGAGGACCGCGGTGGAAGCCGCCTCTCCCCCGCCGATGCGGACGGGATGCACGGTGTCGGCGAGCGCCATGACCCGTCGGCGCAACGCCGCAGGGAGCACCTGCTCGAGCTTGGCCAGCGCCGTCAGCGCCGTGTCGGCGCCACCGATCAGGCGCTGCGTCGCCGCGATGCGCAGGCCGATCGCCATCGCGACGGCCTCATCGTCGTTGAGCAGCAGCGGCGGCACCGCACTCCCCGCCTCGAGCCGATAGCCGCCGGCCGCGCCCGGCGAGGACTCGATGCGGTAGCCGAGCTCCCGCAGCCGCTCGACATCGCGGCGCACTGTCCGCTCGGTCACGCCGAGGCGCTGGGCGAGCTCGGACCCCGGCCAGTGCCGGTGCGTCTGCAGCAGGTTCAGCAGCTCCAGCGCACGAGAGGTGGTGTCGGACATGTCTCAAAGTCTGCCCGACAATGCGGACAGGATGTGTCCGCAACGGCGCGTACGGTCGGCGCATGTCGAACGAACCCATCCTCGAAGCGCGGGGACTCACCAAGCGCTTCACCGTCAAGAAGAAGACCGTCGCGGCGGTCACCGACCTCACGTTCCAGGTCGCCGCCGGCGAACTGGTCGCCTTTCTCGGCCCCAACGGTGCCGGAAAGTCCACGAGCCTGCGCATGCTGACGACGCTGCTCGCCCCGACTGAAGGCACCGCGCGCGTCGTCGGGCGCGACATCCTGCGAGACCCCGCCGGTGTGCGCGCCCGCATCGGCTACGTCGGACAGCTCACCAGCGGCAGCTTCGCACAGCGGGTGCGCGACGAGCTGCTCAGCCAGGGCGCGTTCTACGGGCTCTCGCGCACCGCCTCGGTCACGCGCGCCGACGAGCTCATCGAGTCGCTCGACCTCGCACCCTTCGCGTCGCAGTCTGTCCAGCAGCTCTCGGGCGGCCAGAAGCGGCGCCTCGACATCGCGCTCGGGCTCATGCACGCGCCGCCCCTGCTGTTCCTCGACGAACCCTCCACGGGGCTCGACCCGCAGAGCCGGGCGAACCTCTGGCAGCACATCCTCGACCTGCGCACCACGCACGGCACGACGGTGTTCCTCACGACGCACTATCTGGAGGAGGCCGACCGGTACGCCGAGCGGGTCATGGTCATGGACAGCGGACGCGTGATCGCCGACGACACCGCCGCCCGCATGAAGGCCGAACTGGCCGGCGATCTGCTCACCCTCGGCTTCGAGGGGCCTGCAGACGCGGATGCCGCGCTGCCGGTGGTCGGACGCCTCACTGACCGCGACGTGCAGCGTCAGGACGCGGCATCCCTCACCCTCACCGTGCCCGACGGCGACCGGCTGCTGCCGGCGGCGATCCGCGCGCTGGACGAAGCGGGCATCGCCGTCACCCGCGCCACGGGCGTGCCACCCACCCTCGACGACGTCTTCCTCGCGCTGACCGGACGCACCCTGCGCGACGCGGGAGAGGGCGCGGCAACCGGCGAGACCGAGACCGAGACACCGCAGGCGGCCACCGCCGCCCAGCCGACAGGAGCCGCACGATGACCGCCACCACCGCCCGACCTGACACCGCCGTGCGCCCTCACGCCGCGCGCGACACGTGGCACGTGCTCACCCGGGAGCTCCGCCCGGTGGTGCGCGACCCGTTCACGCTCATCTTCAGCCTCGTGCAGCCACTGGTCTTCCTCGGGCTGTTCGCGCCGCTGCTGATCGGCACCTCCGGCGCGCCGGCATCCGAGACCCTGCAGTGGTTCGTGCCTGGGGTGCTCGTGATGATCGTCCTCTTCGGCACCGGCGCGACGGGCTCGAACCTGCAGTACGAGATGATGACCGGCTCGCACGAACGCACGCTGGTGGCGCCGCTGGTGCGCTCGTCGCTGCTGGTCGGCCGCGCTCTCAAGGAGGTCGTGCCGATCCTCGTGCAGGCCCTGCTCATCGTGCTGATCGCGTGGCCGTTCGGCTTCTCGATCCACCCGATCGGGGTCGCGGTCGGCCTTGCTCTGCTCGCGGTGTTCGGCGTCGGGCTGGGGTCGCTGTCGTATGCGCTGGCCCTCGCGACCCGCGACAGGGCGTGGCTCTTCTGGGGCGTGCAGCAGACGCTGATCTTCCCGTTGCTGATCCTGTCGGGCATGCTGCTGCCCCTCGACGCCGCGCCGGGATGGATGCGGGCGGTCGCCACCGTGAATCCGATCAACTGGGTCGTGCAGGCCGAGCGCGCACTGTTCGCCGGGGATGTCGGCAGCGGCCCGGTTTTCTGGGGTTGGGTCGCCGCCTTGGCGCTTGCGGCGGTCGGGCTCGCCGTCGGCATCCGCGCGATGCGCCGCAGCAGCTGACCGCCGGGGGCAGGGTGCGTCAGACGCCGCCGCCTCCGCCGCCTCCGCCGCCCCCGCCTGCGGAGCCACCGCCGGACGAGCCGCCCGACGTCGACGACGACGACATCGCGGCGCTCGACAGCGAGGCGATGCTCGACGAGAACGCGGCGGCGTTGAACGCCGCGGAGCCGTAGTACCACGAGGGGGTCACCCCGGCGTCTCCGTAGTAGACCATCAGCTCATCAGCCCACTTCTTCTCCTGCCCGAAGACGACGGCATAGGGCAGCAGCGTCTCGTACAGGTGGATCATCTGCCGTGGGTCGCCGACGTCGACGGGGCGCCGCTCGGCACCCTGCGGCGACTGCAGCATGCGGATGCGGTCCGCCTCCGCCCAGTCGATGAAGATCTTCAGGCCCGCCAGGTGGTCACGCAGCTCCGCACCGGCATCCGTCAACGGCCGGTGGAAAACCAACCCCATTCCGAAGGCCAGCACGATCCCCGCCACCACCATGAGCACCAGCGGCACCAACACGTTGACGGATGCCGCGATTGCCAGCATCCCGAAGAGGATCACGAGCACCGTCCC